>JAGLWX010000491.1 GCA_023133185.1 Fidelibacterota bacterium | reverse complement strand
TCTTCTTTTGACCGAATTAAGCGACCTATCCCCTGCCTGAATTTCAAAACCGATTCAGGAACATAATAATCATTAAACGGATTGCCTCCCTCCCGTTTAATCTTTTCAACATTAGCTTCAATAATTGGTTCGGAAGGAACCGGAAACGGTAGTTTGGAGACAAGTAATATTTCCAGCGAATCCCCCACAACATCGATGCCTTCCCAGAAACTGTTCGTTCCTAATAAAACAGATGCCTTTTCCTTCCTGAATTGTTCCAGTAATGCCGTCCGGGAACCGCTGACACCCTGAGCTAAAAGCGTGACGCCCAATCTCTTGAATTCGGGCTGAATACCTTTATATACCTTACTTAAAGTTGAATATGAAGTAAATAGGGCTAATACTCCTTTATTAAATGATTTGGCTAAACTAATCAATATTGACGTAATAGACGATAAATCGTTGGATTCTCGCATTGATTTATGGTATGTCAGAAATCTCATTTGATCAGGATAATTAAACGGTGATCCCACCGATACAACCGTCAGATCTTCGGGATTCAGCTTTATCATACCGGTACGTTTCAGGATATAATCGAAAGAGTCGGCGACCTGAAGGGTTGCGGACGTTAAAATCGTGGAATGTGTTCCCGAGAGTAGTTTCTCATAAAGCAAATTTGACATATCCAGCGGCGTACAGGCAAATTCAATGTTTTTTTCATTTCCGCGCACTCCAACCTCGTACCAGAAAATCAACTCATCATTATCACCAACCGTAACCTGTTCCAATGTTGATTGGTAAGTCTCTAACGTAGAAATAATGTTGGTTAACCGAATTTTCAAATCATCGAATCCTTTAGGAAAATCTTTCACAATATCGTCGGTTTTTACAACAAGACTATTCAGAGCAGACACCAGGTTCGATAATTCATAAATATAGGTATTGGATTCGGTTGAAACGTCCGGAAATTCATCCTTGAACCGTTTATATCGCCGTTTTAATGAGTATCCCCGGTTTGATTGCATTTTATCATACGAGCGGTTTAAGATGGCTTTATAGAATGTTGGGGCGATGACTTTCAAGTCACTGATGTGATCTTTGATTTTAGTTGTATAGGTTTCAATCTCACTTACTTTCTTGAATTGATTTACCAGGTGAAGAACATCAATAATCAATCCCCGTTCAACCGGAGTCGCCGCATAGACAACCTTCAACAGTCCCGTCATCATGGGCAAATTAATCTTCGATGAGAAGTAATTATATGAATTTTTTTCAAGATTGTGGGCTTCATCAATAATGAGTGCGTCATAATCAGGGAGCACAGAATTTTCCGAAGCTGCATCTGACAATAGTAGTGAATGATTCACAATTATAACATTGGATGAGACAGCATGATGCCGGACTTTCCCCAGATAGCACCCGTTATATTTCTGACATAAATTCGTCGTGCAATATCCGGGTTCCGAACAAATCTCATTCCATATCGAATAACGTTGGTTCAATTTGAATCCATTATTCTCAGCAATATCCCCTGTTTTTGTATGTTTTAACCAGACGACAATCGGAATAATCGAAGACCGGTTCGCAATATGCAGTCTATTTCCGAGATCCGATATAAACCGGTTCCAGCGGGTCAGACAGATATAATTTGCTCTTCCTTTAAGCATCACCGCTTTGAAGTTTAACCCGAGAGTTTTGTTTACAAAGGGTATTTCCTTAAAAAATAACTGCTCCTGCAGGTTTTTTGTATTACTGGCTATGACAACGCGGACTGTATCAGTCGTATTATTATGCAGCCACAAAATCGATGGAATCAAATATGCTAAAGATTTTCCGACTCCGGTGCCGGCTTCTATCGCTGCAGATGTACCGCCCGTAATAGATTCAAGAACATGCTGAGCCATCACTTTTTGCTGTTCTCTCGGTTCAAACTTTTCTAACATATTAGATAAAATACCGTCCGCACCGAAATATTTCTCGACGCTTTTTTTTACGGAATCAATTGATGTTTGATCATCTACGCTAATATTTTTCCCGATAATGTTAATTGGCGGCGACCAGTCAATCGGCGGTTGTTTTGAAGAGCCTATACTTTTTTGAAGCAGCAGACGTTTGGCGGCGTTTTGATACAGCCATTTATTAGGATCATTTGTATCCTTCAGGATCATATTGATTATCTGAAGCGTGTCCAGATCATATTTGATCACTTCTTCAATTAATTTTAAAAATATTTTACCGGTATTCAGAGCATCGGCTTCCGCTCGATGGGCTCCTTCGGATGAATAGCCGCAATATTCGGCAACCGTTGACAATCGATGATTATGAAGGTAGAAATAATATGCCTGTGCTAATAACAATGTATCGTATATGGGATTTTTAAGCCGCAGCCGTTTAAAATCATTATGACGCTTAAAGTATGACTTTAAGAATCCAAGGTCAAAGCCAATATTATGACCGACTAAAGGAAGATCACCAATAAAATTAAGCGCCTCTTGCAATTGCAGTTCAAACGCAGGTTTGCCCCTGAGCATGTCATTTGTGATACCGGTTATAGTCTCGATCTCGGGACTGATTTCCACACCGGGATCACATAAAAAGGATAATGTTTCAGTCTTCTTCCCGTTATCGAAAATAATAGCAGAAAATTCGATGACTTTATCAATATTCGGATTAAGTCCCGTTGTCTCAAGGTCGAGAACGATAAATCTTGATAGATGTAAGTCTTGAAGTATATTGATCATTTATATTAAAAACCCGCAAATACTTTCATAACATCAATTATCAGGGATGGTTTATTTTTTACGGCAGCCATGAAAATTTTAGTTAATGTTACTTCATCGGGGCTCAATCCCTGGAGTGCGTCGGCAATCTCTTCATAATCGTCATCCGTTAAGGTCAGAGTCCATGCTTTTAACCTATGGAATCGTTTATAATCTTTGCCTATCGTCTTATTCCACTCAGTCTGATATCTCTTAAGTTGTTTTACTGAAGTATCCCCTTTTTTAATGGCGTCCGCTGCGACGAGTCCGGCTTTTTTCCCGGCTGCCATAGCAGATGAAATTCCCCCACCGGTTAAAGGATTTACCTGACGAGCAGCATCACCTACTACCATTAATCCATCAGTCACTAATTCGGAAAGATGGGTTGTAACCGGAACTCCTCCGGCTATTGTCGTCAATCGAGTAGCCATAGGGAATTTTTCAGATACAAATGATTCAAGATATTCTAATGGTGAACGCTCACCCGCATATTTTCCGTTAATTCCCAAGCCGACATTTGCAATATTATTCCCTTTGGGGAAGACCCAGACATAACCGC
>JAGLWX010000490.1 GCA_023133185.1 Fidelibacterota bacterium | reverse complement strand
TCGGCATTAAACTCTCATAGTGTATTGGGAAAACAATTTTCCCCTTTTTAAATCTGTCATCTTAAGCGTACTTTCTCTTTGTTCTCACAACTGAGAATCAGCGAAATTCACCGTACGCTTTCTCAAATGATTCTAATTCCTTCAATACAAAAGACAGCATTTTAAGAACCGTTGATAATCCAACTACCGGTATGGTAAGAATCAATGTATCAATAATCTCATCTCGTTTTGCACCGGCGCGAATGGCTTTGGGTATGATAATCTTGATTGCTTCAGGCGACGGGCTGTTGACCTGAATCGCCAGCATGATCAGCTGCCGGGTCTTTTCGTCCAGATGGTTTCCCAAAATACCAACCATTTTCTGATAACTTTTAAACACATCTTTTCTATGGGACATCAGATATGTCATCCCGTCTTTATCAAGATCTTCCCATTTAAAATTATCTATTACCATGATATCCTCGATTCCTGTATTATTTACGGCATACGGATGGTTATCTAAATTCCAACCTTGTCGGAAGGATTTACTTTACCTCTTCCAGCCATCCGCGGGTATCTTCCACATCACCCACCTGTAGTGCCGTCAGCTGCTTATAAAGTTTTGTCGTGATTGGACCGGGTTCTTTCCCATCGGCGTAAAATTTATGTATCTTACCCTTATAACCGAGACTTCCTATTGGTGTAACGACTGCCGCAGTACCGCAGGCGCCGGCTTCGACAAAATTCTCGATTTCAGCAACACTTATTTGACGCTCTTCTACAGTATAACCGAAATCTTCACGGGCAATCTGTACCAGGGATCGGCGAGTAATACTGTTTAAAATAGCATCAGACTTCGGCGTGGCAAGAGCGCCATTTTTTAAAGCAAAAAAGATATTGGCTACGCCGGACTCTTCAAAATATTTATGCTCCACAGAATCAAGATATACGACGTCATTAAATCCTTCTTCTCTTGCTTGCTTCAAAGGAAGCAGCGAAGCGGAATAGTTGCCGCCTGTTTTTGCCGCTCCAATTCCATGCGCTGCGGCGCGATCAAAATATGTTTCTACTTTGAGACTGATCGGTTTAAAACCAGCTTTGAAATAAGGACCAACTGGTGTTACAAATACTATAAAGAGGTATTCCGGAGCGGGTCTAACGCCCAGATTTTCACCAACGCCGAGCATAAAGGGGCGAATATATAAAGATGCGCCTGTTCCGTACGGCGGCACATATTCTTTGTTGGCCAGTACGGTTTCCTTGATACCGCGAATAAACAGTTCTTCCGGAATTTCCGCCATCAATATACGCCGGGCTGAATCACGGAAACGCCGGGCGTTTTCTTTTGGTCGGAAAAGCCAGATCCGTCCGTCTTTGGAACGCTGAGCCTTCATCCCTTCGAAAATCTCCTGCCCATAATGCAGACACACAGCCCCTTCATCAATCAATAACTTGTTTTCAGTCACCAGTTTGCCCGAATCCCAGGCTCCGTCTTTCCAGTGTGCGTGAAAGCGATAGGGAATGTATCGGTAACTAAAATCCAATTTGCTCCACTCAGTTGTCTTTGGATCCATGACTTTCCTCTCCTGTTTATTGATTGTGAATTTGAATTTCACACCGGGATTTGAATGTGTCGTTACCCGATGACTATTCCGAATATGGATTGACAAAACTCATGCCACTAGCTCCGTTAATTGTCAACACCCGACGATGATCTGTAAATTCCGGGCGTTTAATTGTATTTTTTACACCGCTAATATTTTTTACTTTTGAGAAAATAATATTGTGATCCAAGCCCTAATGTAATCTCATCGATTTCCTAAAACTGAAAATCGGACAAGCGCTCTTTTTCAGGAAATAAGAAATGTTTTTTCATCTGTTTTTACCTGGAAATTTTCTGCTTAAAAAGAAGCATAAACACCGTTTTATAATCTTCAAGAGGATGATTAATTAACTAACCCCGTTTAAAAATTTGCGTAACTTATTAAAGATCAGGGTTATTAAAGAGGGAAACGGCTTAAAAAATTAAATGTTTAATAATTGGTAGAGAAATTGCAGGGTAATTCTCTGATGAGATATTAAATTAAATTAATTTCATAAGGAGGTAATATGCATAAAAAATTATTTATCCCCGGACCGGTTGACGTGCGTCCGGAAGTATTGGAAGCTATGGGTACTCCCATGATCGGGCACCGTACCAAGGATGCCTCGGCATTAGGAGAAAGTGTCTGTAAAAAACTGCAAAAAGTGTTTTTCACAGAAAATCCGATTCTGTTATCAACGACTTCCGGCTCCGGCTTGATGGAAGGTTCAATCCGTTCATTGACGACCAAGCGGGCAGTCGTTTTTTCTGTTGGCGCCTTCGGAAATCGCTGGGCTAAAATGGCCAAAGCAAATAACGTCCCCGTTGATAAAGTTGAAGCCGAATGGGGTCAACCGACTCTGCCGGAAATCGTAGATGAATACCTTTCCACCGGTAAATACGACGTCTTCACCGTTACTCATAACGAAACTTCAACCGGCGTCATGAATCCTGTCGAAGAAATTGCCGAAGTCCGTAAAAAATATCCCGACGTGCTCTGGCTGGTGGATGCCGTCTCTTCAGCGGCCGGGGTAAAAATCGAAGTCGATAAGCTGGGCATTGACGTCTGTATCACCAGCACTCAGAAAGCGCTCGGTTTGCCTCCCGGACTATCCGTCTGCACCATTAGTGAAAAAGCGTTAGCTCAGGGTCGCACCGTTGAAAACCGCGGATTGTATCTCGATCTCATTGCGATTTACGATTATATGCAGAAAAAGCCCTATCAGTATCCGTCAACTCCATCTCTGTCCCATTATTATGCACTGGACAAACAGTTGGATTATATTCTGGATGTTGAGGGGCTGGAAAACCGTTTTGCCCGCCACCTGGAAATGGCAAAGATTACCCGCGCCTGGGGCAATGAGCATTTCGAGCAGTTTGCCGCCAAAGGATACGAATCCAACACCCTGACGACTATTAAGAACACGAAGGGAATTTCGGTTGCCGATTTAAATAAACGGATCGGTGAACTGGGGTACATGATCTCCAACGGTTACGGCGACTTGAAAGAGAAGACCTTTCGGATTGCCCACATGGCTGACCGGACAGTGGAGGTACTGAAGGAATTGCTGGATGTTCTCGATAAAGAGATTGCAAAAATGTGAAATACTAATAGCCACAAAGACACTAAGTGTTATACTAAATTGCCTCACCGGAGGTCTCATTGAGACAAAAGAAATTTTCTATAATTAAAATTTGTAACCTCCCCTTTTTCCCCTCCTTACCAAGGAGGGGATTTCTCCACCGGGAGTCTCTATGAGAAAGGGGTGGTTAATATATTTGCAAAATCAAAGAATATCGTTACATGAGACAAAACTTTTATAAATTGCAAAAAATTAAAATTAATTAAATTTCGTGTCTTTGTGCCTTTGTGGCAAAAGTAAAAGGAGAGAGTAAAATGAAAGTATTAATTACTGACGGACTCAGCCCAAAAGGGCAGAAAATCCTAAAGGACAACGGGATTGATTTCGACATACAATTCTACGAACCAAATGAACTAATTAAAGCAATTGCGGATTATGATTCGGTATTGGTTCGCTCGGCAACAAAAGTGCCCAAAGAGGTCATCGATGCCGGCGAGAAGCTGAAAGTCATTGCTCGAGCCGGCGCCGGGATTGATAATATCGATCATCAATATGCTAAATCCATTGGCATTCCCGTACTGAATACTCCGGGCGCAAATTCTGCGTCTGTTGCCGAGTTGGTTTTCGCTCACATGTTTGCCCTGGCGCGTTTTATCCCTCAGGCGAATATCACAATGCGCAATGGTGAATGGAATAAAAAAGCCTACAAAGGCATCGAACTGGCGGGTAAAACTCTTGGCATCGTTGGTTTCGGTAAAATCGGACAGATCACAGCTAATATTGCCCTGGGACTGGGAATGAAAGTACTGGCAACCGATATCATTGATGTCAAAACCGATTTGGATGTAACCATTACACCCAAAGAAGAGTTGTTCAAGAATGCTGATTTCATCTCACTGCATATTC
>JAGLWX010000049.1 GCA_023133185.1 Fidelibacterota bacterium | reverse complement strand
TTGATAAAAAGAATGAAGGTCTGCTGAGCGCATCCAAAGTTCAGTACGTGCTGAAGGGCTATGATTTTAAAAAGCTGGGCTATAATTGGGATGGCAAAATGCGCGTGCTTAATCAAATCCTCTCCCGTGACTGGCTGACTAATCAAATACGGATAATCGGCGGAGCTTATGGCGGATTCTGTAGCTTCTCATCTACAGGTTTTGTTTATTTTGGGTCATATCGCGATCCGAACCTGGCGGAGACTCTGGATAACTACAGCGCCACACCGGAATATCTGCGCACATTCGAAGCGGACGAAAAGACCATGACGCGCTATATCATTGGGACAGTATCACGGATGGACGATCCTTTAACTCCTTCGCAAAAAGGCAATCTCGCTGTCAGACGCTATTTCGAAAAAATTAGCAAAGATGACATCCAGAAGGAACGCAACGCGGTACTTTCTACCACTATTAAGGATATTAAGAATTTTGAAAAACTGGTAAGCGATATCCTGGCACAGGACGCCTTTTGTGTTTATGGTAACGAGGATAAGATTCAGTTAAATAAGGATTTATTCGGAAAACTTATCAAATTGAGCCGATAGACAAAAAACCAATTTCCGAACGACGAAGTCGGGCTAAATTGGTTTTGGTCTTTTTCCCGATAGAATAGAATCTGAAATCCATTTTCAATCCGGCAAGCCGGATTGAAAATGGATTTCTTTTATAAATGTCAACCGGCGGGTTTTCTTTTACAATACAGAATATTTTAACGGGACCGGCTGTTATAGCCCTCCACTTTAAAACTATTATGCTAATTTACAAATCAGGAGGAAAATCAGTTCTTCTGATCTTTCTAATTATTTTATCAGCATCTTTCTTTGATACGATTCTTAAAACATATATCACATTTTTATAAACGCCGTAAAATAACCGAAAAGAATCATTTCCATGATCTATCCGAAGACGAAAACAGGGAAACTTTACACCTTTTATCTTCTTGATCTTATCTCTGAATTGAAAAGGATGCGATTCTAAGCATAATGACTTTTCCAGAATATGTTTTTGAATAGCAACTGGAAATTTGTTAAGATCTCTGACAGCCCGTTTTATAAATTCAATTTGAAATTTCATGAACCAATACTATCGTCTATCTTATCTAATAAATCATAGACATTGGTAGTTTTTCCATCTTCATGCTCAAACTTAGCCTTTTCAAATTCGGACTCCAAATCGAAGTGTTTTGCTAAAATAAAATCCTCTATATCTCCTTCATCAATTTTTAAAAGAACTGCACAAGGATGACCGTTTCGAGTAATCACAATATCATCTTTCTCTTTCGCTAACTTAACATATTTTGAAGGAGATCGGCTTAGTTCCCTCATATTAACAAATTTCATTTTAAACTCCCATAATAGATTGTACGTACAATTGTAGTTGCAATATAAATTCTCTAAACTGATAAAACAAGAAAATATTTATACTGAAGTTTCGACTATGATTCCTATCTCAGTGGTACGGATTCATTTCATCGACAATACTATTGTGTGGCTCGGCGATCCTGATAGCGCGCACGGAGATGATGGGACAACATACAGCGCTCCTATCCAGTTCGGTATAGTTGAATACAAAATTACACAGCACGGTGTTAACTGTGGTACTGATTATAAATGCCTGACCAAGATGAACAACTTAACAAATGCGAACTCCACCAGCTGCAATACATTAGTCTCTACTCTATTTATCCGGTATTAGGATTATCAAGCTGTAAAATAGAAGATGAAAAAGCCGAGTAGTTTTCGTCAGATATCAATTGTAAAAAAATCTTCAGCCATTTTAATTTTACAACCTAATGGAACGTTTATCTCACCGATAAGAGTTTCATAGTCGGTTTGCGGAGAAATATGCGTCAGCAACGTCAATTCCGGTCGGCTCTCGTGAATCAAGGTTGACAGTTCCGAAGGCGTCATATGCCCGTCAACCGGATTCGAATCGCTGCTGGAACACTCAATTAATAGAACCGAAGCATTTTGACTCGCTTCAATCAACGCATCTGAGAATCCCGTATCTCCAGTATAAATGAGTGACTTACCCGCCTTATCTTTAAAGCGATACATTAAGCTTTGATCGGTGTGATTTCCTTTAAATACCGATACATCAAACGTATCAAAAGAATATTCACCGGGCATGATCGGGTGAAATTTATACGGATAATCCGGATTATTAATCCATTGTCCATACAGGTTTTCAAACGCTTCAATAAACTTATTAAAATCGGGGTGAGCAAAGATGGATAATTCTCTTTCATCACAACTATCTGGTTTAGAATATTTCCGGATAAAAAGGATTGGTGGAAGATCCGCTGTGTGATCTATATGTAAATGGCTGTAGAATATTTTCGAGATTTCCCAAATGGAATGCCCGCTTCGAATCAGTTGTCGCAATATCCCCGATCCTGAATCGAGAAGAATGGACTCCCCTCCTATTTCCAGCAAATAGCCGGAGCTGTTCCGACCCTCTGTTGGAATGAAGTAACCCGAGCCTAATATTGTCAGTTTCATAGATTAAATACCAGCTACTTTATGAGTATCATCTTCTTTGAATCTTGAAATTTATCCGTGATCAACCGGTATATGTAAATTCCTGACGGATAGGATAATGCGTCAAATGTAACTTTATGTACACCCGCCTCAAGAATATCATTTTTTAAAGTGGTAATATAATTCCCCTTTATATCATAGAGGATCAAGTGGACATACTCTCTGTTTGGTATCATAAAACGAATGGTTGTGAACGGATTAAATGGATTCGGATAATTCCGATACAATCGATATTCATCGGGCAGTATAACAAGATCTTCGGTTGCGGTTTCAACCATTGTTTTAAAGCGAAATGATTCACTCCATGTGCTGTGCCCAAACTCATTTGCCGCATATACACGCCAGTAGTGATATTTGCTGTATTGCAAAGAATCAACCGTAATTGATGTGTCCTGTGCACCAAGTGTATCAAAAACGATGCTTGACAAATTAAAATCGTTGCTCCGAGCCACTTGAATTCGATATGATGATGCTGCAGTAGCTGGAAACCAATTCAGAGTTAACGTTGTCGGTAAATTCGATGTTTTGTGAGGAGGTGTATTCAGGATTGGTAGCTCGGGGAATCCGGTTTCAAAGGAAAATGTGTCGGAAAAATCACCGGTGCCGCCGGCATTGTGAGCCCTGACGCGCCAGTAGTACATCTCCTGACCTAATAGATCTGTAATATCGCTGGAATGTTCAATGATTCCGGAGATTTCAATTGTGCTGTCAACATTAAATTGGGAGTCATTTGAAATCTGAAACTTGAATGATGAGATAAAACTG
>JAGLWX010000489.1 GCA_023133185.1 Fidelibacterota bacterium | reverse complement strand
CACTACTCTGTTAAACTTGGGTTAAGTAAATCATTTTTTTTTAGAATATAGAATTCAGAAGTTCAGAATATAGAATCTGCGTAGATATCAAATTTAATTGTCTTGAATTTATCATCCTTTTAAAAAAATATTTCTCCGTATTCTCTGCGGTTTAGTTTTCCATTCCTCTCTTGAATGCACTAATTAATTCCACAATCTCATCCGCTTTCTTCCCACTTTTTTGGGATACCTGTTGAACGATTTCAGGAAATTCATCTTCCAGCAGATGAAACAGTGTAAGATATCCTCTCCCAAAATCATTCGATCATTTCCCGTAAATAACGATCGTAGATCATCCCGGCCGTCTCACGCTCCCGATCGCCGCCGCGATAGAGTAACTCGGCATAAATGAATAGAGGATGCGCTACGGCAGTATCGCCCTGATAAAAAATAAGCTCCGGGGAAAACAGGTTCAACAGCGTGATATTCGGTTCTCTTGATGGTATCAGTTTCAACTCTTTTCGGATCAAATCCGCCATTTCCGGCACGACAAATATTTCCGTCGTTTTTCCCCGGTAATAATGCAATAGACGATCGGCGCCCAAACTGCCGCTTACAGCATTCTGTTTCTCTTTTCCATGGAAAACCTTTATCAGTATTTCTTCAAGATCATTCTCAACGGAAATCGCCATTTTATACGATCCCAAAACAAGACTCGGTCGCATTCTATCGCCATAATTACTCAGCCAATTCTCCAGCAGGTCTTTCTTCCCGATAAGTTTCAATTGATTTTTAGCGGTTTCCCGGATATAACCTTTGACCTTTAATTCTTTTAGAATAGAAGCGGTCCTGCCGGTGGAAACGGCGCTTTGCCGGGCTAAATCTCGAATAGTACTATTTACCATCCCTTCATTTGTCAGGAGCACAAATAGTGCCTGCATCCCTTTCGGCTGAAAAAGCGCAGTAGCCTCTTTCTCTAATTCCTTTACCCGGGTCTTCCCCTGAATATGAATTAACACCTTCCCCTTGCTATGAATATATGCATTCCCCTGGCAATCGATATAATTGATCCGATTTTTTATCAGGTCCTTCGCTATCGACGAATTGATATATTCTGCCATTAATAACGATGACGTCTGATAGACCTTGTTTTGGGTTACCAGGTGTTCCGGTAGCGGTCGTTTCAAAACGGCTTTAATATCGACCTGAAGTTCAATCGCTCCCCTGTCGCTTTGGATAATGAGTTTACTACTGTCCCGGACGAATTTTACTTTCGATACATCTCCAAGCATTTGAAACATAAGTCCCAGATTTTCAATACATTTTTGAATGATCATCTCTTTTTTCTTCATCATACCCTCGACCATGTTCATCAATTATGCATGTTCAATTCGATTGAACACTGGAATATAGTGAACATATGCCGGGTTGTCAAATAAATTTTCTTATTTACGGCATAACTTCGAAATCATGGGATTCTTGGATAATTCTTTTACGTTTGGTTTTACTTGGATCAGGATGATCATACACTCTTACTTCAATCCTATATTTTCCGATCGGCCAATTTCTTGTATTGTAAGTATATTCCCGCTTATCATTGATGATTCCATGTAGCTTTCCCGGTGTTTTTGGAATCGCATTATCTAATGTTGAAGGATCCCAGTTCCAGGTATGTCATTCTGATTCCAAGTGCTCCACACGGTTATCATAGAATCCGTTTTTCACTTTTCCCTGAAAAGAAACCTTTGTGGTATAAGCATCACCCTGACGTACTTTCTGGGGTGTAATAGATGATTTGAATTTTATTACCGCATAATAACTGCTAAGGAATTCAATCAGAGATAGATATCATTTTCGAAAATTCTGCTCTTCCCGGTATATGTTTTTTGGATCGGTTAAGTATGAAAAGCAGAGATCAACATTTTTATGGATAAAACCTTTAAGATCATCCATAATAGATTTTTCAACAATGGGAAATATGTCCTTGTCTTTTGCCGTGGTAAAACCGATCTCCTAGTTAACCCACTGATTAGATCTGGAATCTTCTGTTAGTATAGGGACAAAGCAATCTGATTCGCTGATTCCCTCCTGCACCTTCTGAGGTAGGGATTTCATTGGATCGCGCCTTTTGGCAACAATGACCGGCTCATATTTCCCGGCTTTCAATAACGCCCTTTCAAGTACATCTACCTTATTTTTTATCCATTCTGTTATCACAATCCTTTTCCAAAAACTCTTCAAATGGCGTCTGTGATTTGTAACATTCTTTATTCATATACTGCAATAAATTCATAAACATATCTTTTTTTATAAAACCGGGAACCACTGTAATGATCTCGGAAGATGGCGTAAGAAATGCCACTGAAGGAAAACCGGTAATCCGGAAAGCAGACGTCAATTCACGGGGAGTTAATTTTTGTCCTTGAAATTCAATTGTTTCAGTTGTGCTCTCGGCATTGAGTTTGATTGGGATAAAATGGTCAAACAGGAATTCCTGAACTTCGGGGTCTGAGAATGTTTTCTTGTCCATGACTTTACACCAGGTACACCAGTCAGTGTAAAAATCAATAATAATGTGCTTTTGTTCTTTTTCAGCGAGTTTCATCCCTTCCCTATATGAATACCAGGATTTCTCCGCTCCAGTGAGACTTTGATTTATAATCAATACAGTGAGCGCCAACAATACAATTACAATCAATTTTTTCATCATCTTTCCTTCATTTTTTTACATATTAGATGCATTAGCGCATCATTGGTTTCAAGATATGTGCCTTTTGAACTAACGGCAACATCACAACTTTTCTAACAAAATAACAAGTTTTTATTATTAAACAAACAAATCCAACCGTATTCACTAAAAATTATTTTGGATTTAACAATTTTTAAATTACTTTACGACACAATGGATACGTAATAAAAATTTTATCCAAAAGGGGGCGGCAATGGCTAAATTCCAATATTACAAGGATATAGGAGGTCGATGGCGGTGGCGACTTCGTAACGACGAAGAAAAAATAATCGCAACATCCAGCGAAGGTTTCGACGATAAAGACGAATGTTTTCAAAGTATCGACAGTGTAAAACAGCTCTCTGGTATTTCCGAGGTGAGAATCTATGAATCCGAAGATGAGTTTGTTATTTACAAAGAAGCGGAAGAAGAAGCGTTGGAATCCGAACCGGTCCCGGAAATTGAACCTGAACCAATAATCGAATTAGAACCAGATCAGAAACTTGAACCCAAATCCGAACCTGAAGTTGAAGAACCAACGCCAACTGAACCGGATATTCCCGAAGAAAAACCGGAGCAACCTGATGATATTCCACCGTTAAAGAAAGAATCGACTTTCACAACAGTACCGCCAAAGTGGAAAAAACCGAATTGGGCATTAATCACTTCAATAGCATCGGTAGTAGTTATCATTGTCCTGATTATCCTCTTCTCTATGAGAGACAAGCCCGAACCCGAAAAAGTCACGCTCGAAATCATTTCCGACGTTCCGGAAACGGAAATAGTACCTGATGAGACGCCTATAGCTATTGCTGAAGACACTGCCCGGGTCATTATTGAAACCGAACCTGAAGCAACTGAACTTGAAGCTATTGTTGAATCGCCTGAACTGAGTAAACTTCAGGAACCCGTAGCGATGAATATCTTTCATAAGGTTGTTAAAGGTGACCGGCTCTGGTCCCTCGCCGATGAATATTATTCCGATTCCTACCTGTGGCCCAATATTTATAATGCCAATACCGAAATAATCCGAAACCCGGATATATTGCGACTTGGCATTGAATTACTCATCCCCGCACTTGAAGGAAGTCGCCTTAAGCTCAGTGAAAAAGATCGACACAAAGTTGCTGTCGGCTATATTCGTGCATATCTTATTTACAAGAAATTGGGGAAAGCAGACGCGAAATATTACCTGTGGGCTGCGCGATTATATGAACCGGCAGTATTGAATGATTTCCAGGGGCAGATTGACCTGGAAGATCTGCAGGCTATTGAAAGTTTTAAAAAACATTAGGAGTAACAATATGTCACTACTACAACTATATATAGACAGGGAAAAAAGATGGCGCTGGAGATTAAGAGCCGACGATCAGGATATTGTCGGTGTATCCGGCGTCAGTTTCGAAACAAAGGCAGATTGCATTCAATACGTTGAAGAGGTTATTCAACAGGCTAAAATTGCAGAGATTGAAGAATCTGAACATTAAATATTAAAAACCGGATAGCAATTTCAACAGGGATTTTCATTTTGGGAATCCCTGTTTTTTTAATTCGTGATACATTCTCAATTCAGCAGGAAATGGCGATAAAGCCCGTTCGAATATTCCCAATGAATATGCAATGGTCATTCCGTAGTTCGTTATCGGTACGCCCGCGCGCTTAGCATGCATAATTCGCGAAAGAACTTCCCTCCTGTTAAACATACACGAACCACAATGGATAATCAGTTTATAGTCTGCTAAATTATCCGGAAAATCATGCCCCTGCACATGACTAAAGTTTAATTTTCCGCCAACATACTGTGTCAGCCAGCGAGGAATTTTGACAGTGCCGATATCGTCTTCAATCGGATGATGAGAACAGGACTCGGCAATTAACACTTTGTCACCGGGTTTAAGTTCATCGATCACCAAAGCGCCGCGAACAAATTCCTGAAGATTTCCTTTATAACGGGCAAACAGTATCGAGAACGAGGTCATTAAAACCTCTTTCGGAGTATCAGCGGCTACTTCTAAAAATGCCTGCGAATCGGTCACAACTAACGCCGGTTTCGAATTCAACCGGTGCAAGGCATCGCGCAATTCACTCTCCTTCACAACCATACAATATGCGTTACTGTCAAGAATATCGCGGATTGTCTGAACCTGCGGTAAAATCAGGCGACCTTTCGGCGCCTCTTTATCGATTGGCACAACTAAAATAATCAGCTCGCCCGGTTGAATTAAATCGCCGATTACTGATGGCGCATTGATTATTTCCGGCGGAGTGACTTTTATAATTGCTTCACGTAGATCATATATTCCTTCAGATTTATTAGCAACGGTTTTAACGACGATCAAACCGCTATCATTTAATTGTTTTACCAATAATGAATCCGGTTTGTGCTTGTCGGTTTTATTAAACACAACAATTGCCGGCACATTTCGATCTTTAAATTCACTAAGCAGTTCTTTCTCAAATTTTCCCCAGTCCTGTCCGGTGGCTACAATAATTGCAAGATCGGTTCGGTCAAATATTTTCCTGGTGCGTGAAGTGCGTACCTCTCCTAAAACACCAAAGTCATCCACACCGGCAGTGTCGATAAACAGCACCGGACCGACAGGCAATAATTCCATCGGCTTTTCAACCGGATCGGTTGTGGTTCCTGCGACATCGGATACGATTGACACAGCTTGCCGGGTCAGCGCATTTAAAAGCGATGATTTTCCCACATTTCTTCGTCCGAATATTCCAATATGCAGGCGTAATCCTTTTGGCGTTTTTTGCATAGTATTATAACTCCCGTTTGGTGTTAATTTTCCCTAACCTGGACGAGCCCCCAAGGGTACGGACATAAAAAAAATGAAAAAATATTTTT
>JAGLWX010000488.1 GCA_023133185.1 Fidelibacterota bacterium | reverse complement strand
CAAGGGGGGAACCAAAGGGGGGTGTCACATTTCCTGTAATTCTATCCACCATCTGACACACTCCCACAACCCCCTATATCCCCCTTTCCTAAGGGGGACTTTGTAGATTCGAGAGTATTTTTCTTTGACAAGGGGGACTTCGCCGGCTCGGGCTGTTTTTCGATCCAATCTGCGATAACCTGAACTACATCTTCGAGATTTGTTTTTACATCGTCATCAAAAAAACGTAGAAATCGAACACCTTGTGCTTCAATAGCTCGCTGTCTTTTCCGATCATATTCCAGTTTATCCGCATGGCTCAGTCCGTCAATTTCAATCGCCAGGCGCAGCTTTGAGCAGTAGAAATCTACGATATAATTTCCTATAGGTTTTTGTCGCGTGAATTGGTAGCCTTTAACCTTCCGTCCTTTTAAACAAAGCCAGAGCCAGGCTTCAGCCTTGGTTCCCTTTTTCCTGAGGGATCGTGCTCTTTCTTTCAGTTTATGATTGTAGTAAATCTTCATGGAAATCATTAGAATAGAGATTATTCAATTCCCGAATCCTGCATATAAAGTTGTCTTTCCAAATCCCGGATGGCATTCAGATATTGCTTCTTGCCGCCGAAATCGCTGATAATCTGTAATGGCGTACCGATTTGTGTAAAAGGTTCAATTCGTAAAAAGTCCGTCAATTTCTGAGGACTGAAAGCTTCTTCAACGGATTGGATTCCGTCGTTTTCATATTTCTGTAATAAAGCATTAAGAACCTTTCGGGCCGTTTCGCCATACTTCACAAAATAATTCCGTTTCTTGACATTATTAGCCCGTTCCTGCCTGGTTAATGGCGGCATATCAAACGCCACGTGGCAGATCAGATCAAAGGGATCAAGGTCTTTACCGACCTGTTCTTTCAATTCTTCCAGAAATACACCCTTGTCGGCGAGTTCGGCAATGATGGCAATCTTCTGATCGGTCTTATTCCATATATTTAAAAAATCATCCAGAGAATGAAATTCATCCAGCAAATTCTGTTTTGAATAGTCTCTCAAAGATACCGAAACAAGTCCTTTGCCTTTATCCATATATTGGACTCGCTCTGCAACAATCTCAACAAGCACATCATTCACATAATATTTCTTTGGTTTTGTTGGTGATTCATCGGGTGGGATATTGATACCTGGCCCGTCAATATCGATAATGACATCGCCACTATCATCTTCACCGATATCAATACCGTCACCTTCATTTTCACCATCGGGTGGAACTATTGGGTCATCGGGTTTTGGTTCGTAAACCTGCACCGGATCACCATCGAATTCCGGATCATAAAACAAGCGTGTCGCGTTTTTGAAGTCGATGATAGTGAAGTACATCTTCTGAAAATCTTCGCGTACCCGAGAACCACGTCCGATAATTTGTTTAAACTCCGTCATGGAATTAATGGTTTTGTCCAATATAATCAAACGAGTTGTTTGAGTATCAACACCAGTACTCATTAATCTTGAAGTCGTGGCAATTACCGGATATTTTTCCTCAGGATCGATAAATGAATCAAGCTCTCTTTTGCCGTCATCGTCATCTCCAGTAATGCGCATAACGTATTTGTTATTTTTAAATACTTCATCGGCGTTATCATTGATCAATGCCTGACGCATTCTCCCTGCATGTTCAATATCATCACAAAAAACAATTGTTTTGGAAAAACGGTCTGTCTGTTTGAGATATTCGGTTGTACGGTTTGCTACCAATTCTGTGCGAGGCTCTATTACGAGATTTCTGTCATAATCTTTCAGATTGTAGATTCTGTCTTCAATCTCGTGTCCGTATTTATCCAATTTCCCTTTTGGTGGACGCCATCCCGTCAAATCCTTATCGAGATAGACACGAATAACTTTATACGGAGCGAGAAATCCATCATCGATGCCTTGTTTCAGGGAATATGTGTAAACCGGTTCGCCAAAATAGTGAATATTGGAAACATATTTAGTCTCCTTGGGCGTCGCCGTCATACCGATCTGAGTTGCCGATGAAAAGTATTCCAGAATCTCCCGCCACTGTGAATCTTCGGCAGCGCTCCCGCGATGACACTCATCCACAATGATCAGATCAAAGAAATCTCTGGAGAACTTCTTAAATATCTTTTTCCACTCTTCTTCACCAGTAATAGCCTGGTAAAGAGCCATATAGACTTCATAAGATTTATCAACCTTTCTACCAGTGATTTTCGTCATCACTTTTTCAAAGGGTCGAAAATCATTAGTCCTGGTTTGATCAACCAGGATATTCCGATCAGCTAAAAAAAGTATACGTTTTTTAATTCCCGCTTTCCATAGTCGCCAGATAATCTGAAATGCAACGAAGGTTTTACCGGTTCCCGTAGCCATGACCAAAAGAATACGATTTTGTCCGTTTACAATTGCCTCAATGCTCCGGTTTATTGCAATCCGTTGGTAATACCGTGGTATCTTACCGTTGATTTCATAGTGATATTCCTGGGTAACTGTCTTCTCGCTATCCTCAGAAATTCCCTTCCATTGTTTATAACGATTCCATAATTCCTCCGGCGAAGGAAATTTATCGAGTGGGAAGGCGACTTCTATTTTGCCTATGTCGATGGTGCGATCATGTTCAAGAAAGCCATCTCCATTTGAACTATAAGCGAAAGGAATATCCAGAACTTGAGCATAATCCAGGGCTTGTTGCATACCGTCGCTAATGGAATGATTATTATCCTTTGCTTCGATGACGGCGATTGGCAGATTGGGTTTATAAAACAGAATGTAATCCGCACGCTTTTTCTTACCACGCTGGGTATGGAATCCTTTAACGTGAATTCTGCCGTCAGTGAAAGTAATTTCCTGACGTACCTGATGTTTTAAATTCCACTCTGCATTTTTTATTGCCGGGGTGATAAAAATTCTGCAAATGTCTTGTTCGGAAAGGGATTTTTTATTCATGTTTCAAATCCAATCAAACAAATTTTCAAATCTCAATTTATGAATATATGACACAAAGAAAATACCATGATCAGCGGAATTCTATTCTGTCTATAATATCCATATGCGGTAATTAATTTAAACATTTATTTGTATATAGGAAGCAGATATTTTGATGATTATTCTCTCGGATCCAGCGGCTTCACAATCACGTTCTTCGTGAATTTGGTAAATACCTTTTCCGGCAACATATCTTTGCGAAAGCTTTTCCATGAGAATT
>JAGLWX010000487.1 GCA_023133185.1 Fidelibacterota bacterium | reverse complement strand
TTTACATTTTATTCAGGGCAACTTTTAAAATCGTTTCCACCGCTGCATCGCTGCCTAATTCTTTGGAAGCGCGCTTCAGTGCATTATAGGCTTCCGACCGTTTATATCCGAGAGACAATAGCGCTTTAAGAGCTTCATCACTAACTGCCGTTTGAAAAATCGCATCTAAATCCTCGGGAACTTTATCATCGGCGCCAACCATTTTTTCACGCAGCTCCACAATAATCCGTTTGGCTGTTTTCAACCCAATGCCGGGAATCAGAGTTAGCGCTCTAACATCTCCCGCTATAATGCGACTCTTGAACTGCGCCGGACTGGCGCCACTCAATATGGTGATCGCCATTTTCGGTCCGATACCGGATATATTGATTAATTTCAGAAACAGGTCTTTTTCCTCTTTAGAATAGAATCCGTACAGGGTTTGAGCATCTTCGCGTACGTGATAATGAATTAGCAGTTTGATGCGTTCATTCAGGCGAGGCAGGCGCTCAAATGTGGACAAGGGTATCAACACTTCATAGCCCACGCCATGAACATCCAGCAGCAACAATGTCGGATCTTTATAAGTGACAATACCATCTAAATAGGCATACATGTTTTACCTCACCCCGACTTGTCGGGGCATTTGATTTAAGTGACAGAATCCCGCCGCCAGAGCATCCGATGCGTCAAAAGTGATATTCTTATCGGGTATATTTAAAAGCCGGGTGATCATAAACCGGACCTGTTCCTTAGAAGCGGCGCCATTGCCCACAATAGCAGACTTGATTTTCCTGGGGGTATATTCAAAAATTTCAAGATCAGAATTGGCACCGGCGAGAATTGCGCAAGCCCGGGCGTGTCCCATTAAAAGCGCCGTCTTGATATTTTGGGCATAGATGGCTGTCTCAATCGCCATGACCGTGGGATTCCAGCGCCTGATAATCTCCAGCAACTCTTCATAGATTTTCTGAAGCCTTTTGGGAAATGCCATCTTGGGCAATGTATCAATAGTTCCCCAGTCCAGACAACTAATTTTAGTTTGTTTTTTAATCAATATACCGTATCCCGTATGATGAATCCCATGATCCAGTCCGATCACTCGGATCTCGGAATGCATTAAATATTTTCCTGTCCCGACATGTCGGGATTTATGATCTCTTCGTCAATATCAACGTTGGAATAGACATTTTGAATATCATCGTGATCTTCCAGAACTTCCATTAAACTCAATATTTTCAACGCTAATTTTTCATCGGCTTTAACAACGTTTTTCGGGATCATTTGAATTGCGGCTTCCAGGGGTTGAATATTGCTGTTCTCAAGTGCGTTTTTTACATCGTCAAATGCCGAGGGTTCCATATCAACTTCATAAATATCATCTTCTTCAATGATATCATTAGCGCCGGCTTCGGTTGCCACCATCAGAAGATCGTCCTCATTGGTGCTGCTCTTATCCACTATAATGATCCCTTTTTTCTCAAACATCCAGGCTACGCTGCCGTTGGTTGCTAAATGCCCATCATGCTTGGTCAGCAGATGACGAATTTCAGATACGGTGCGTTTCTTATTATCCGTCATAGCTTCCATATAGATAGCAATTCCGCCGGGTCCATACGCCTCATAGCTTAGCTCTTCATAATTCACGCCTTCGAGCTCTCCGGTTCCCTTCTTAATCGCCTTCTCAATATTGGCTGAGGGCATATTGGCAGTTCTGGCAGCCTGGATCGCGGACCGCAGGCGGGGATTGGCGCTTTCATCGCCGCCACCCATTTTAGCCGCCACCTGGATTTCCTTTATGAGTTTGGTAAAAATCTTACCGCGTTTGGCGTCTTGAGCGCCTTTTTTTCGCTTTATGGTACTCCACTTCGAGTGACCTGACATAAATTACCTCGCTTAATCTATACAATATATTTATAGACTTAATAAAAAATCAACCGTTCTTCCATTTTAACCGCTGTGCGGATGATCCAGGCGTCACGGTATTTTAAATCCAGCGCCCGGTCCAGCAGGTCTTCTGCTGCTTTCCTCGTGGTACAGTTCCCCAGCCTGATTTTATAGTAGGGTGAATTAAATATTTTCACAACGTCCAGTTCGATAAAATCATCAATTGCCTGAAAGTACACGGTATCCGCCTGATAAAAGTCGGTGGTAGAGAACAGCTGAACTTTCCAACCCATTTTTTCCACCACCTGGAGTGTGTCCCGTCTGATTCGATCGCTCGCTGACGGTTCTTTTATATCCGTAATTATCTCGTAAATCAGTGATCCGTCCAGAATCGGCAATGACGGTTCATGCAAATCCAGGGGGTCGAAACTCTCATCCTGCTCTGCCATACGATCCTGGGCAAAAAGAGAGCCTAAGAGACATATTATCAGTAACCCAAAAAGTCGTTTTTTCATCATCATACTATTAGTTGTCTGAAATATACAAAATATTCGGCATATTAAAAAAGAGGTAATAATTCACCACTGATTTTCACGGAGTTACACCAAAGGGACCTCTTGGGACACTGAATTATCAAAATATTCTTCTCATCATTTCGAATTTCTCAGCACCAAAATTAAACAATAACCCTACTCTTAATCGTGTTGTTTTT
>JAGLWX010000486.1 GCA_023133185.1 Fidelibacterota bacterium | reverse complement strand
CTGGTGGTTGACTCCGCCTGTGATCTGCCCCAGGAATTTATTGACGAACATCAGATTCATGTTATTCCGGTACGGGTATCTTTCGGTAACTCGACCTATATTGACAAAATTACGATTACTCCCGAATATTTTTACGAAATGTTATTGACCGAATCTCATCATCCGAAAACCTCCCAACCGCCGCCGTCGGCATTTGGAAATCTCTATCAATTTTTATTATCCCATTATGAATCAATAATTTCCATCCATATTCCCGAGGCAGCCAGCGGTACATACCAGAATGCATTGACTGCGGCAAAAGGATTTCCGGAAAAGAAGATTTCCATTATCGATGGAAAATCACTCTCGATTGGTTTCGGATTCGTCGCTGAAAAAGCGGCTATGCTTATCAAAGAAGGTAAAGATCACGATGAGATTGTTCGTGAAATAGAAAAATTTACAAAACAGACCCAGCTTTTTGTCAGTATCCCCAGTTTGAAATATTTGATGAAGAGCGGTCGCGTTAGCAAAGCCAAAGGAATGGTGGCGAAAATACTCCATATCAAACCGATTCTCCATCTGGATCAGCGCGGTATGCCACAGCATTTTTCAAAAAGTTTTTCCGATATGGGTGCGGTGAAAAAAGTGTTCAAACTGGTGATGGACTTTGTAAAAGATAAAAAAAAGGTGCGTTTTTCAGTAGCTCACTGTAACGATATTCAAAAGGCGCAATATCTTGTTAAACAATTGAAAGAAAAGTTCGGTGATATTCCGATTACGATTATGCCGGTATCACCGGTGTTAGGAGCTCATGCGGGTATTGGAGCCACAGCAGTCGGAATTACCTGGGAGATATAAATGTTAAATTTAATGGCTATTCTTGTGCTGAGTTATCTGGCGGGATCATTTCCCACCAGCATTATCGTTGGAAAAATTACCAAAGGGATCGATATTCGAGAGCATGGTTCCGGAAATGCCGGGGGGACAAACGCCTTCCGGGTTCTGGGCTGGAAAGCCGGGCTGTTCGTTTCCCTGGTGGACATTGCCAAGGGAACGTTTGCAACTCTGGTCATATCCCGCATTCACTTCGGTACCGTCCCTTTTGAAAATCCATCAATTGTGATGATTCTGGCAGGTATGTGTGCAATTCTTGGGCATACCTATACAATATTTGCCAGTTTCAAAGGCGGTAAGGGTGTTGCGACGGGCGCCGGAATGTTAATCGCTTTATTTCCCTACGCGTTACTCACCTGTCTGGTAATTTTTATCCTTATTCTTTTTACGACGGGTTTTGTCTCCGTCTCTTCCATCACCGCCGCCGTTAGTTTGCCGATCGTACTCTTTATGTTTGACCGGTTTCTGAATATGAATGTCGATCCGGTGCTGATGACTGTCAGTATTATCATCCCGGTTTTTATTATTTTTACTCACCGGACGAACATTAAACGCCTGATTAGCGGTGAAGAACAAGCTTTTGAAAAATTAAAAATCTTCCGTAGAAAATCTTCAAATTCATCGGAATCCTGATTATTTCCGTAAAACAAACACTCTTGTTTGTTGATTTTAAATACCCAAAGATTTTCATAGAACAAACACTCTTGTTGGTTTTTAATACCCAAAGATTTACCCTACTCTTGTTTATTAGCCCTGGTATTTGAACTCCATATAAACCGCTATTAGTCGGAAGCGGGTTTGTTCTTTAGTCTCCGCGAGAGAGAGGTTGTACTCCTTGTTATTTCGGCATAAAATAATTTTTTCCCTATAAAATCCTTTACAGATTGGAATAAATCTTCTAATATTAATGAGTCTGTTTGAGAAAGGGTGAAATTTGAATTATTTTAACAAATATTGTAACTACTCAGCCATATAAAGTGAGTAAGTTTTATTCTCGTTCCGGGGCTCCCCATCTGACCCCTTGGGGAATATATTCGGTGAGTATTCCGATTGGAA
>JAGLWX010000485.1 GCA_023133185.1 Fidelibacterota bacterium | reverse complement strand
CCTCTAAAAAGAGGGGTGTCCGAAGAACGGGGTGTGTTACTCTCTAAAGTTGGGACAACTGGTAGAGGCCATTTTATCCCATCGAATAAATTCCTCAAAGTAGTTACGAAATATTTAGAAACTGTTTGCCAAAGGCATCTCTATGAGAGAAACAGTAATGAGAAAGGCATGAGGATTTTGAATAAAATTAAATTGATAGCATTGTTCGTCATGTTGGTGGGCATTGTTTCTGCCCAACTTCCTTATGACGATTTTGAAATTGTCGAAAGTATCCCGGTGGAGACCACGCTGGACAACCCGGATATACGAAATACATTTGATGTCTGGCTGGAAATGATCAGCGATGCTCAATCGACTATCGATATTGAGCAATTTTATATTTCCAATAAGAAGGGTGAGGCGCTGGAACCCATTATCCGGGCGATTGAAAAAGCCGCTGATCGCGGGGTGGAAGTTCGGATCGTTGCGGAAGAGAAGATGTCAAAAACCTATCCGGAGACCCTGGAGCGGTTTAGTAAATACAAAAATATTCAAGTTCGATTAATAAATGTATTCGGCTCAAAGGGCGGCGTTCAGCACAGTAAATATTTTATCGTTGATCGTCGGCAGGTATTCATCGGCAGCCAGAATTTCGACTGGCGGGCGCTGGATCATATTCACGAACTGGGACTCCGCATCCGTCATATTCCCTATGCAAAGAAAATGACGAAGCTTTTTGAATTGGACTGGAAGCAATACAATGCAAAGCGAATGCTGCCTCAAAGTCCTTCCCGGAAGATTGAATGGATGACCGTAAAAGAAAATGAACGGGAACCGGTACAATTTTTCGCGACCGCCAGTCCCGATGAGAATATTCCTTCAGGTTTTATGCTCGATCTACCCGCGATCATTGAATTAATTGATAACGCCCAAAAAAGAGTTTATATACAGTTGCTATCCTATTCGCCTTCAGTTCGGGGAGGCGCCTATTTTGCCGAGTTGGATGATGCGCTGAGAAGAGCCGCTGCACGCGGTGTGGCTGTTCGACTGCTCTGCTCCGACTGGTGCCAAAAACGTTATGAAATGCCCTATTTGAAAAAATTAGTAGTATTAGCTAACCTAAATGTGAAATTGAGCACAATACCTGAATGGTCAGGGGGTTATATTTCATTTTCAAGAGTAGAGCATTGCAAAATAATGATTATTGATGATTCATTAAGCTGGATAGGGTCAAGCAACTGGAAACGGAATTATTTTTATGATTCCCGGAACATTGCTATTGTAGTAAAAAATACTCAGGTTAACTCAAGACTATCACAGGTTTTTCTTAAAAGCTGGGACGGACCTTATTCGTGGAAAGTTGATCCGGAGCGGGAATACAAACCAAAATATTTTGGTGAAAAGAATTAATTTTTTATTTGGAAGACATCATTTTATGGCATAATATGTCAAACGATACTGACAAAACCGAAAATCAACAGGGAGAATGATATGAAACGATATGGAATCTTATTAATAGGATTGCTGGCGATCCTTTTCATGTTTTGTGAGCCGATGACCTCGGTGGATAACGATATAAATGATAGTGATACAACTGCGCCTGCAATTCCAACCGGTTTAGCGAAGGATTTATACGGTTCAATTGAGGATACAATAAAAATTGTTTGGGACGAAAATTCGGAATCGGATTTCAGTAATTTTAAGGTGTACAAAGCATCTGGGATAGATTCCTTACCGCTGTATGAACTTATTGCGGAAACAAATTATACGAGTCATACCGATATTGGAATGAGCTATGATACAATTTACTATTATCGAATATCGGCTATTGATAAGAATGATAATGAAAGTGAAAAATGCGAGGCGTTAGCCTGTATGGCTGAAAATATATATGCTCCCGCCACACCCGTTGGTTTTACAGCTTATGGATACAATATACCTGAAATTGCAGCGCCACGTATAGAATTGTCATGGTCTGCCAACACTGAATCGGATTTCAGCAATTACAGGATTTATCGAGACGTTGATCCTTCATTCCCGGCTAGTGGAGATTACTTACTTTTGGAAACAACTGAATTAAGTTATACGGATTTCGATGTAACGATAGGAGAAACAAAATATTATCGTATCACGGCAGTTGATAAAGGATTAAAAGAGAGTAATCTTTCCAGAGATAAGAGCGATGCTCCATTGCCACAACCCGTTTTAGTTTATCCCGATAGTTCAGGGACATCGTATACTAAGAATCCGGCATTTCAATGGGAACGGATCGATGGTGCCAGCCGTTACAAAGTCATTCTGCAAAAGACATATTCCGGTGATCAGGAGTGGGTTGGTGAAATTGACCAGCAGAGTACTGATATTATTACTCTACAAGGCGTTCATGAATTAGCTCCATCTACACAATATTACTGGAAAGTGACTGTATATTCCTCCGATAACACGGTTGAAAATACACACAGTAGAACATGGGGTTTCAAAACACCGTTATAAATTAAGATAACCGGATTTATTATTCAGCTGCCGGGTTACTGTAATCCGGCAGTTTTTTGCGAGAATAGTATGCGATATGACAGTGTAGAGACGTTAAATACAATGTCTCGACAAGATAGGGTTTATAATTCAGATAATTTCATTACTTTAATAAATGAAAATGCTTGACATTTCCGATTTATAGAATTAAAGTTGCTATGAAATAAAGGGGTGGAAGCGTTGAGTGAATAACCGCCCGGTTTTCGACTCAGCGGGTTTTTTGAAAAGTCTTGAAATATTTTATAAAAAAACTGCTAAGGCAGAGAATTTATGCAAGATAAAACAGCCCCTGACGGCAATGAACTGACAGTAAATCTGGTCCGCTTGCGCAAGTCGGATCACGGAACGGAAGGAATCCTCTTCTTCCGTCATTTTTCCTGTTTCACCATGGAACTTCCCTGGAGAGA
>JAGLWX010000484.1 GCA_023133185.1 Fidelibacterota bacterium | reverse complement strand
CTGTAGAAACCTGGTTGATCTTTATTCTTGGTTTTATGATCTTGGGATCGATCATAGCGCTGGAATTAAAGGATATTTTATCCTCAGTAATTTCAATCGGAGTCGTAGGACTTGGGGTTTCAGTCGCCTTCCTTTTCCTTCAGGCTCTGGATCTGGCGATCGTTCAATTCCTATTCGAGATTTTTGCATTGATCATTTTGGTTAGAGCCTTTATCGGTAAGGAATATCATATCAAGGAGCCAAGCAAATCCCATGTTATCCAAACAGTTGTGACAATTGTGGTATTACTCTCTATATTGGTGCTTAGTATTAATGTTTTCAGACTATTGCCGCAGTTTGGCGAGCCGATATTTTCCACCGCCAGACATTATATTGAAAATGGAGCCAAAGAAACCGGCGCCGCAAATATTGTAACAGCCATTATTCTGGATTACCGTGCATATGATACGCTGGGTGAGGTGACGGTTCTTTTTACAGCGATTATAGGGGTGTTAGCTATTCTGAGAACAAAATCCAAAACCACAAGCCCCGCTGGAGGTGACCATGAAACAAACTGAGGGAATGACACTGATTGTAAAAACGGTTACCCGGATTAGTGTATGGATGATCCTGTTATACGGTTTATACATCATTCTTCATGGTCATATAAGTCCGGGAGGTGGATTCGCAGGTGGTGTGATCATCGCCTTGGCGTTTTTAAATGTCATGTTGGCGTATGGCAGAGGTTTTATAAAACGCTGGGTAAACATCGGATTTCTCCATGATATTGAATCCTCCAGCGCAGCGCTATTTCTGGCGATGGGTATCCTCGGAATGGCTGTAGGCGGTGGATTCCTGGCGAATTTTATAAGCCATGGCAAATTGTTTCATCTGCTTAGCGCCGGTACAATACCGATACTGAATATTGTTATCGCCGCAAAAGTCAGCATGGGATTATTTGTAGTAGTATGGACATTATCAGTTTTCCATTTAGACAAAGGGGGGAAGAAATAATGATAGTTTATATACTCTGTTTCGCCCTGTTTTTAGTAGGAATTTACGGAGCGCTAACCAAGCGAGATCTAATTAAAATTATCCTTTCCATCGGTATAATGGGATATGCCGTAAACCTGATGTTCATATTGTTTGCATATAAAACCGGAGCAAGTTTTGCCATTCTAACCAAAGAAGGTATTAACACAAATATGGTCGATCCGTTACCACAGGCGCTCATATTAACATCGATCGTTATTGAATTAGGTATCACAGCCTTGTTAGTTACTCTGGCGATCAGATTGTTTGAAAAATATAAGACGTTCGATATTACAAAAATTAGGAGGTTGTCAGGATGATCCTCCCATTTTTAATCATTATTCCGCTACTCGCTGCATTCTTGATTACGCTTATCTCTGGAGAGAAGGATAATTGGGCGATTGTGCTATCGATTTTAGCAGTTATCTCACTACTGGCGCTGTCGATCTTCAGTTTTTTCACTACCGGAAACGATACATTTATCTATGAAATGAGCGGGTGGAAGATTCCGCTGACCATCTGTCTGGTACAGGATGCATTTTCAACTTTTATGCTGGTCATCGTGAATCTCATTGCACTTACGTCGTTAATGTTCTCAGTTTCATATATCAAACATTATTCCGGTACATGGAAATATTATGCATTATTTATGTTAATGATTACCGGCATGAATGGCGTAATCGCTACCGGTGATATTTTTAATTTGTTCGTATTCATGGAGATTGCGCTTTTTTCCGCTTATGCCTTGGTGGCATTTGGCGGTAAAGCGGAGGAGTATGAAGCAGCCTTCAAATATGCGATCATGGGTTCCATTTCATCAACTTTAATTCTTATGGGGATCGGAATTCTATATGCAACGACATCGACATTAACTATGGCAAACATTGCCGCTATTTTGCCAACTAAGGATCCCCGGATTATGTATTGGGTCGGAGCAATATTCTTAGCAGGGTTTGGACTTAAATCCGCAGTCATGCCTTTCCATGCCTGGTTACCGGACGCCCATTCTTCAGCGCCGGCTCCTATCTCTGCAATGCTTTCCGGTGTTTTGATAAAAGCTTTAGGTATTTATGTCATCATACGATTCTTTTTCAATGTTTTGGGCGCTCCGCAGATTTTTCTGACCTTATTCATGATTTTGGGTTCAATATCAATTATTGTTGCATCTTATCTGGCGCTTGGGCAATGGGATTTGAAACGTTTGCTGGCGTATAGTAGTATCAGCCAGATCGGTTTTATCCTGCTCGGTCTGGGCATTGGAACAAAATTAGCAATTCTTGGGGCGGTTTTTCATATTTTCAACCACGCTATTTTCAAGTCGCTACTATTTTATAATTCCGGATCTGTTGAAATGGCGCTCGGCACCAGAGACCTGCGGAAAATGGGCAATCTAAAAGATGCTATGCCCGTTACATCAACAACGTCAATGATCGCAAGTTTGTCTGTCGCCGGTTTACCACCGTTCAACGGTTTTTTCAGTAAGTTGATCATCATTATCGCCGCAGTCCAGGCAAGCCACGTGGGATATGCGATTATCGCCGTTATCGGAAGCCTGCTGACACTTGCTTATTTCATGAAAGTTCAGCGCTATGGATTCCGCGGCAATGATATAATAGAAAAACCGGAAGTCAGTATTAGTACGGGGATGAAATCGGCGATGATTATTTTGGCAATTCTCTGTATAGTTAGCAGCGCATTAATAATTCCCGGTATTCGTGAAGTGACTCTCGATCCGGTTGTATCAGTGATTATGAACAAAACCGGATATATATATGAGGTTCTTGGGAGGTAAACATGACCTTACAAAATCGTAGTCGATTATTTGTATTTATATTTTCATTTCTCGTCTGGCTGGCTCTAACCAGCGTCAGGGATATGGAAGAAGTTGTTGCCGGGTTGATCGTTGCCGCTCTGGTTACTATTGTGGCGGGGAAATTCCTGATCACATCAGAAAAGAGCGGGCATATCCTCCGGCGGATATTTTCAGCAATTAAATACCTGATAAAATTCTTATGGGAAATGATGAAAGCCAATTTCCATGTTGCCTTTATCGTCATCCATCCATATCTGCCGATCAAACCCGGTATTGTTAAAATTAAAACGAAACTGACAAAAGATTCGGCGATCACGGTTTTGACAAATTCGATAACCCTGACGCCGGGAACGCTGACGGTTGATCTGAGTCCGGAGAAAAATGAAATCTACATTCACTGGATCGATGTGCTATCCACTGATGTAGAGAAGAATACAAAAACCATTGGTGGGAAGTTCGAAAAACTACTTACGGAGGTCTTCGAATGAGACTATTACGTTGGTTCATTGGCTTGCTGATAATAGCAGCATTTTTATATGGTAATTTTTTTATTTATGACGGCATAATACTTTATAAGCTGATAAACGTCATTTTATTCTGCGCTCTATTCGTACTGTTCCGGGTTTTATTCGGACCGTCGCCGGCAGATAGAATTGTCGCTGTTGACATTCTGGGAATATTGATCGTTGGACTCCTGGCTATACTGGGATTGGTTTTCGATCAGTCATTTTTTATGGATATTGGGTTAATCTGGGCGCTTATGAGTTTTATTGCATCGTTAGCCTTTGCCAAGATTTTGGAGGGGAGGTATTTAGATGACTAGAGAAGTAATTGGGATGGCATTTATCCTCGTAGGCATAATGTTTGATTTTTTTGGTGTTTTAGGATTAGTACGGTTGCCGGATGTATATAATCGTCTTCAAGCCGCCACGAAATGTGTAACGTTTGGTTCGGCAGGAATATTATTAGGTGTATTTATTATCCAGGGATTTAATAATTTCGGATTTAAGGCTCTACTGGGAATTGTATTTATATTTCTGACGTCACCAGTAGCTGCACATGCAATCGCCAGAGCCGCTCATCGTAGCGGAATTCCTCTGACCAAAGAAACCGTAGTCGATCAATATCAAGAAGATAATGAATTAAAGGATTAAGTTATGTTTCTTCCAAAAATAAGAGAGATCACGGAAGCGCTAAGATCACTTTTTACTCCCGCATATACAAGTAAATATCCGGCTAAACCATACATTGCGCCCGATGAATACCGGGGTTTTCCAAAATATTACGAGGAAGAATGTGTTGGTTGCGGTACCTGTGCCCAGGTTTGTCCAACTGATGCAATTGATATTATCGATGATGTGAAGAATGGAAAACGAATTTTGAAAATAAATTATGCTTCCTGCTCTCAATGTGGACAATGTGAAGAGAAGTGTATTACCGGTGAAGGTATAAAACTGTCTAATCATTATTCGTTATCAACTCCCGACCTGACTGCGCCTGAAGTATTTGAAACTGTCGAAAAAGATATTGTCTTTTGCGAAGCATGCGGTGA
>JAGLWX010000483.1 GCA_023133185.1 Fidelibacterota bacterium | reverse complement strand
CATTTTATAAAGGGTTACACAACACCGGAAAATTATCTGGTGAAAATTACCAGGCAAAATCCGGAGCTGGTTGTATTTATCGATACGGCGAGGATGAATAAAAAGCCCGGTAATATATCAGAAATCCAATCTGATTTAATTGGCTCTAAAGGCTTCAGTACTCATACTTACTCAATAAAATTGATAGAAGATTTTCTGACATCAAACGGCGTCTCAAAAATAAAATATATCGGCATAGAACCAAAAACGACAGAAATCAGCAATACATTATCTGCTGAAGTGCATGAAGGGATAAACCGTTTTTTTAATTGATTCTTCATTATGTTCAATAATAATAACAACGATAAAAATGGTAAGCCGGCAAAACTGATCCTTCCTTTCCATACACTCGATACATTGCGGATTCGGATAGGTTGGATTATTAACATTCGCTGGGTCGCATTATTTGGATTGTTGTCCGCAATTCCGATTGGACAACGAATGTTGCACTTTCAGATTGCATATTCCCAACTTTACGTTATAGCCTCAATCCTGATTGTCTTAAATATAATCTATTTCTTTTTATTCCGGTATTATCCATTTAAAAATTTTCGTCAGGAACTTGCATTTACCGAAATTCAACTGGTATTAGATCTTATTATCATTTCATTTATGGTACATTATATCGGAGGAATCGGGAACCCGTTTTTCTTTATTTATTCCGTAAATATTATTATTTCCGGCGTATTATTTCTCGGAAATGTGCCTTATATAAATGCCATTATTGCAGCTGTGCTACTTACCGGATGGAGTATTCTTGAATATAACGGCATTGTAGAATGTTATACGATAAGACGAGAGCCAATAAGATTATCTGTATTATTAACTTCGTTAAGTGCATTTTATATTTTGATTTTTAGTGCTACGTATGTAATCAAGGATTTTATATCGGGATATCGTAATCTAAAGAGAGTCATCGACGAGAAAAGTAATCAGTTGGAAAATACTATTAAAGAGCGGGATAAAATTTTCAGGTTTACAGCCCACGAATTAAAATCGCCACTCACGACATTACGAAGTATGCTGGCGGTCATCGAAGATGTATATTCCGAAAAACTCGACGATGAAGTATCTGAAATGCTAAACCGGGCGGTTGTAAGAACAGATCAGGTTCTGCTTATGGTCAAAGATATGATCGATGTCACCCAATACCAGCATGGAGTAAGTCAACAGGTTCTTGAAGATGTGGATTTTAATGAATGGATCGAAAAAACCGTCCTGCAATTTAAACCGAATGCTGTCAGGAAGAATATCTCTGTTATCTTGAAAAAACCGGATTCAAGTGTCCCGGTTCGCATGGATATTCCCGGAATGGAAAAAGTATTATCCAACCTGGTGAGCAATTCAATTCGTTACAGTCCGGAGGGAGCAAAAATCACGGTTATGCCATTTTACAAACGCTTCATTTACGGATTTTCTGTGAAGGATACCGGAATTGGAATTGCGAAAGAAGATCTGCATAAGATATTTGATGAATTTTACCGCAGCAAAAATGCACGGGATATGGAACGCCTGGGAACCGGACTTGGATTATCACTTATTAAACAGATCATTGATCGCTATAATGGAAAAATAATTGTTGAGAGCGAACTTGGAAAGGGAAGTACATTTACAGTTGAATTACCGATAATTTCTGTGGATGGTGACTAATATTTTTTTATACCAGGGTAGCACGATTTATAAATATGTGACACAGGGAGCAACATGACAATTTTAAAACGATTCGGAGTTTCATTACCAGGTGATTTATTGGCTCGTTTTGATAACGAGATTGAGCAGAAAGGTTATCAGAATCGTTCCGAAGCCTTGCGGGATTTGATTCGTGACTATCTGGTGAAACGTGATCTCGACAAGAATGAAGAGGTCGTCGGCGTTCTTAATTTGGTTTATGGCCACCATGTTCCCAATTTATCTGCTAAACTAAATGATATTCAGCACGACCATTATCATAATATTTTGTCAAACGTGCATATCCATCTTGATCATCATAATTGTCTCGAGGTGATCATCATAAAAGGTCGCTACAGTGAAATCAAGCAACTATCAGACAGAATAATCGGAACCAGAGGAGTCAAGCACGGGGAACTCAGTTTTAATTCAACAGGTAAAAATCTATCAGGCGTTTAACGGATTATGGATCTGTTTCCAATGCCCGGTCGGTATTTTACCGTTGGAATTACAGCAAAATATTAAACTCAAAGATTATTGATGAATTTATTAACATACAAACAACATCAAGACTTCTTCAACCAAAAGGCGGAAACTTGGACAATATCTGATAATCAGATTCGGTTTATCAAACAATTAGAAGATTTGGTTGATTTTAAGGGTACAGAAACCGTTTTAGATATAGGTTGCGGCACCGGGAATCTGTTTCCATATTTGCAACAAAAGATTCCAGGGGGGAAATTAATCGGGATCGATTTTGCCTTTAACATGCTGTATCGATGCCGTGAGAAATTTCAGGAGCGTACAATAGTGCTACAGTCGATGGCTGAGGTATTGCCGATACGTTCAACTTCAATTGATGTTGTCATTAACTATTGTCTGTTTCCTCACCTTAAATATAAACGCAATGCGCTTCGGGAATTCGAACGGGTCTTGAAAAAAGAGGGACGGTATTATATTCTGCACCCACAGGGGAGTAATGAAATTAATTGTCTGCACCGTGATATCGGCGAGCCGGTGTGTTTTGATGTTATTGAACCTGTTGAATCGGTTGTTGCCATGCTGCAGTTAAATGGTTTCTCAACTCGTCAGGCGATTGACCGCTGTGATATGTTTCTTATTGAAGCGGTGAAATCCGGCAGCCTCAGCTGATACTTGCTTTTATATGCTACTCATTCTTTTTTAACTGAATGATGATGAGCTGGTTTTTACGATTCCACTGCAGGGATACCCGGCCAACAGGAAGCAAGTAAAAGTTTGTGGGC
>JAGLWX010000482.1 GCA_023133185.1 Fidelibacterota bacterium | reverse complement strand
CCCTTGGGGAATTTATTCGGTGAGTACCCCGACTAAAGTCGGATAAAGCGTATTATTTTCACAACCCACCGAATAAATTCGGTGGTTAATGTTTAACCTAACTGATTACTCAGGCAAATTGTAACCATTCACGGGCAATATCCGACATTTTAAACTTGACAAGACACTAACCTGATTAATTCACAAGACAATGTCACCCTGAGTAGGATCGAAGGGTGAAGTGTGACTGTCTTCGGTTGTACACCTTTACATCTGTCAGGTTTAATCAATTGATCTTATCTGAATTGGAAAAATTTAATAAACCTGACAGGTTTTGCTATCACTTAACTCAAGCCAGTAGGGAAGTTGTGAGGGATTGAGTATTTGTCAGATCGGTTTAAGTCAAGTGAATTAGAAGGATCTGATAAACCTGACAGGTGTAATCCGATTAAAACCTTGCCAGCTCTGCCCTTAGTATTTGAATAATTCAGATTGGTTTAGATACCCTTCTTCGCCAGAATCTTCTCAATCTCATCCATCGCCCAGTTCATCATCTTCATGGTTTTGTCAAAGGGTTCGGAGGTGGTCATATCCACGCCGGCGTCTTTGAGAAGATTGATCGGGTAATCGGAACCGCCGGCAGACAGGAATTTGATATATTTATCCAAAGCGCCGGGTTCTTTAGCCATGATCTTTTCGGCAAGCGCTGTGGAAGCCGTAAAAGATGTTGAGTATTGATAGACATAATAATTATAGTAAAAATGGGGGATATAAGCCCACTCAACGTCGATATAATCGGGAACGACACATATGCCTTCATTGTGTCCGTAATATGCCTGTACGATGCTCTTATAAAGCTCCGACATGGAATCGCCGGTGATCTGTTCGCCTTTTTCAGCCATTTCATGCATGCGCAGTTCAAATTCGGCAAATTGTGTCTGGCGAAAAAGAGTGCCTTTGATACCATCCAGGTATTCCATGAGAAGTGATAATTTCACATCATCATCGGTGGTTTTATTGTAAACATCGGTGAATAACAGGATTTCATTCAGAGTTGATGCGACTTCGGCGACGAAAATCGGGTACATGGCTGTCTGAAAAGGCTGGGTTTTATTGCTGTAATAGCTTTGCATTGTATGACCAAGTTCGTGTATCAGAGTTGACACATCGTTGTAGAGATTGTTATAGTTCAGCAATATATAGGGATGGACATCATAAGCGCTGCCGGAAGAGTAAGCGCCGGAACGTTTGCCGGGAGTAGGGTAAACGTCGATCCAGCGGTTTTTAAATGCTTCATCGATTGTTTTGACGTAATCTTTTCCCAACGGTTTCACCGCGGAGATGACCATATCTACCGCCTCATCATACTCAAAATCAGCATCGATGCCTTTTACTGTCGGAGTGTACAAGTCGTAATAAAACAGTGTATCCACACCCAGCATACGGCGTTTGATCTTTAGATAACGATGAAATGAATCAAGGTTCTTGTTGACGTTTTCGATCAACGAATGATAGACTTTAGTGGGAATATTATTAGCATCCAGGGCAGTTTCCAGAGTGCTTGTATAATTCCGAACGTTCGTATAAAAAATATGAGATTTCACATTGCCGTCTATTTCAGTTCCAAAAGTGCGGCGAAAGTCATTGAATTTCCCGAAGAATGCTTCAAAAACAATCTTGCGGTCTTCACGATTCGGAGTAGCGCGATACCGACCATATCCAGCCTGATCGACGAGCGCTTCATCGCCATTGCTTAACTTGACTGTCGGATAGGGCATATCGGCGTTTCTAAAAATACCATAGATTGAACCGGCAGTACCGGTAACCAGTCCGGCTTCGGCGACGATCTTTTCCTCTTTTTCACCAAGCATATGTTCTTTGCTGCGAAGCAGGTCGTGAAGGTAGTGTTTGTAAATTCTTAATTTGGGTTCTTTAATAAAGAAT
>JAGLWX010000481.1 GCA_023133185.1 Fidelibacterota bacterium | reverse complement strand
GCCTGCCTGTGCCGGAACGAACTTTCGATGATAAAATTTAAGCGGATAAATTCATTATTAAATCCTATATGTATGCTTAAAACATACAAGAAGTTTTTTTATCTTTGTGTTTGAAAAGGATCGGCTGAATTATTCAACGCAGAGGCGCCCCGATACGGTCATACCCTGTTAAATATTGCTTCGCCCTAGAAAAATATGCTTCGCATTTCATAGGGTGAACATTTAGCCGAGACCGTTGTAGTACCGTTCCGCAGCACAGCCACGGAACGAGGGAAATTGAGGATTAGAAGACGGATTTTATTAGATAAAAGGTTTTTACATAAGTCAGATTAGTCATCTATAATAAATCTTTATGGTTTTTCTTTAGCCAATCTATTACATCTTGTTTCAATTCTAATACATAATCGAGTAATTCATCTGCTTCTGAACAGGTAGTACCACCGACACGGTCATATTCTAAAGTATTTCGTTTAGTTCGGCATGAATCAAGATAATCGGTATCATCCTCTTTCTCTTTTCCCAATATTATTGGTAAAGCACGAATAGTACGATAGTGGGCAAGTGTTTTTTCCGGTCTATAACCTTCGGCAAACAGAAGAATTGTGCATAATTTTAATGCTGCATTATAAGCAATACCAAAACGCCAGTCTGCCGATAAATCTGACTGTCTGGCATCATTCAGGTCTCTTTCTACAATTTCAAGCAGGTTCTGTATTTCTTGTATATTTGATGTATGCGAACGGAGCCAACCATTATTCGCCCAATCTTTCAAACTCATTTTCTGTTCCTATTATCATTAGTTTTGGTGATTCTAAAACCTGTGAAATAAAATGATCATTCGCCAGTTTTCGATTAATAAATTCATTTTCAGTCATTGTAATTGTATTTATTTCCCGATTTAATTGATTTGAAGGTTCTTTTAATAATTTACTAATATCTCTTAGTCCTAGTTCCCCAATAACAAAAAGATCAATGTCACTTTTGGGAGTTTTCATTCCGCTGGCAATAGAACCAAAAATGAATGCAAAATGAATTTTGGGATGGGTCAGGGGTTTTCTAAAGATATCCGCCAGACCGGCTGTTTTTAATACAAGTTTGTGTAAATCCTGATAAATTGGATGGTTTTTATTTGCACTGAAATAGGTTCGATTTCCGTCAACTCTTTTAATAATCAGGCCAAGTTTGACAAGTTTTATAGTTTCCTGCCGGACTGTACCAATTGCAAATCCGGATTTTCGCTCAATTTCCCGCATATGCATTTCGTGAGCATCAATACCAAACAAATATTTAAAAATTTCGGCCCGGACTTTTGAGGAAAATATTTGTGCAAGATCATTCATAAGGTTTTTTCTAAATGTATGTTATAAACATACAATTGTGCGGTATAAACATACAAGAAGTTTTTTTATCTTTGTGTTTGAAAAGTATAGACTGAATTATTCATCGCAGAGGCGCCCCGATACGGTCATACCCTGTTAAATATTGCTTCGCCCTAGAGAAATATGCTTCGCATTTCATAGGGTGAACATTTCACAGGGTAAACTTCCCTACCCTGATACAGTCGTACCTCCTTATAGGGCAGGCGGGGCAGGCAGAGGACGCAGAGTTTAATCTGGTTCCGGGGCTGTGCTCCGTAACCATTTTAGCCAAGACCGTTAGTACCGTTCCGCAGCACAGCCACGGAACGAGGGATCCAGGCCAAAATTAATTCCAAAACCACTGGAGAAATCGTCTCTTCAAATTCACCATAGCGAAATGGAATGTTTTTTACATTATTCTGAAAGAAATGATTAAGATTGGGTAATACGACGACCTTAGATTGTCTGCAATTTGTTTTATTAATTACTTTCTGAATTACTTCGACGTTGCCTTCGGGTGGCACGTGAAGATCTTTTTCGCCGTATATAGCCAAGATCGGACAATTTACTTGCAGCAACGTTTTTTCGGGATCATATTTTGCATTATGTTGAAACCACGGAGATAAAAACCGTGCGATTGCCTGATTCAGGCGCTCATCGGTAAAATTCGGATTTAAGGTTTTAAAAAGGGTTTTTAACTTCATTTCAACAGTGTCGTTATTAGGCTCTTCAAATACTATTTCTAATATTTTCCGTTGTAGTATAATTCGTTTCTCTATAGATTCATCGCTCAAGCCCATCGCTCTTGCCGTTGATTCTTCAAATTGACATTGGTACCGGTCTCCCGGTAATCCGGGACAGCCCAGCAGGATGACGAATGACACATCCCGGTTCATCTTTGCAGTTTCCGAAGCAACATTACCGCCCTCGCTATGACCTATTAATCCAATATTATTAGTTTTAAAAAGCGGGGATTTCTTCAAAAAATCAATAGCAGATAAAACATCTTTGGCAAAGTCTGCACTGGTTGCCGACATTCCATTACCGGTTGAATTTCCCACACCGCGTTCATCCCATCTTAGCACGGCAAATCCTTGCTTAGTTAAAAAATCCGATAGCACCAGAAACGGCTGATGTCTGAATATTGTATAATCGCGATCGTGTGATCCGCCCCCCTGAATGAGGATAATAGTGGTAAAATCATTCCCGGTTGATGGCCATGACAGGCTGCCTGATAATGTGATATTATCTTGTTTGTTTTCGAAGCTTATATATTGAGAATTATACGGAAATGGCGGCAGGGGAGTTTGTGGTCGGGGGGTTTTATAGACCCTGGATATTTTATTTAGAACTATAGATTGTTGAAATTTTCCTTGAGACCAAATGCCCTTAAATAAGTTTTTCTCAAAATCAAAATTTCCTCTAAAATCACCCTGTATTGCATTTATGGAAACATGAATGGATTTGTTTTCAAAGGATATTTTATCAATAATGAATTCGTTGTCACTTTCATCGGGTTTACTAAAAATCCCGCTATAGTTATTATCATGTATTTCAATAGTGAAAACAATCCTGGATTCAAATCCCGGCAATTTTAAATTGCCCTCCCAAATTCCAGCAATATCATCCCTTGTTTTTGAACATTGAAGACTGAGAATCGCTGTTAAGATAAAAACAATGATAGATTGTATTTTCATTTTTCAAGCTCTCAATAAAACATTAATCATCATCAATTGCTATGTATTTTTCATTCCACCCTCCAATAGCTGCCGGTAATGTATGCGCCAGATAAAGCAGTCCACCGGCAAGCAAAACATCGATTGAGTGATATTCTGCTATAGCAAAAGCGTAAATAATAACAAGGCAAACAATCGTAAAAATGCTATACGCATATCTCAAAGCGTTCAACACAAGCTGCATTTCTCTTTCATCAAGGTTCTTATATGAAGTATGAACCATTTTCCAATATTTTGTTTTGATAAAAGCTTTTAAAAAGGAAATTAGAAAAATCACAACAGATCCAATCTCGAAAACAACTAAAGATACTGACCATTGGAAATATTTTCCTGTGTAAAAGAACACAATTAGAGCTATTAGACTGAAATAATTAAGTGAAATCCACGCTCTGTTCTGCTTTCTTGAATTTTGTTGTTCCATTTTATTTTTTTCCTCCAACTTTGTTTTTTAATTCTATAATTTCTTCACTAAGTGGTTTTAATGGTTCAGGTGAGAATATGAGTTCTATTGGTAAACCAAAATACTCATTTATTTTAAATGCCAAATCCAAACTTGGATTGTACTCTTCCCGCTCAAGATAACCAACCGTCTGTATATTTACTCCAATGCTTTCGGCCAACTCTTTTCTTGAGATATTCCGTTCTTTTCTCAGAACGGAAATTCGATTATACAATTTTCTTGATTTCATATTGTCTCCAAACTTTCATATCATACGTTGTTAATATAATATGAAATATTGTATATAT
>JAGLWX010000480.1 GCA_023133185.1 Fidelibacterota bacterium | reverse complement strand
CATCGTCGAGCAGCGACTATCACCGCTGTATATTTCGGTTCATGCCACCGACCCGGAGGTCAGAAAATCAATCTTCAGGTTTCAATCCGATGATTGTTTAATGGAGAAAATAGACTATTTATACCGGAATAGAATAGAACTGCATACTCAGATTGTGCTTGTGCCCGGGATAAACGACGGGGAAATTCTTGAGAAAACAATTACCGATCTGTATCAGTTCAGGGATTCAGTGAAAACACTGGCGCTTGTGCCAGTGGGTTTGACAAGACATCGAAAAAAGTTGCCGCACTTGAATCCCGTGACAAAAGAACTGGCAAGCAGTCTGGTTCACCGCTCCGAATATTGGAACCGCCGATACCGGAACAATGAAGGTGATCCTTTTGTTTACCTGTCCGATGAAATTTATCTGCTGGCGAATCAGCCGTTTCCAATCACTGGTCACTATGGTCCCTATTACCAGGTTGAGAATGGTGTGGGATTATGCCGGCAGTTGATTGATTCTGTGGAACAGCAGCGTCAGGATTTCCCAAAAACCTTGTCAAAGCCAAAGAGGATTGGGTTTATCACGAGCAAATTGGCGGAACCGGTGCTTCGTGATTATCTGTTGCCTTATTTGAATATGATCGCTAATCTTACGGTTGAGGTTCTGGCGGTGACTAATCACTTTTTCGGCGAAACAGTTACAGTGTCAGGGCTATTGACAGGACAGGATATTATTGAACAATTCCCTAAATCGTTAAAATATGATTTGATCTTTTTACCGCCGAGGTGTATAAATGAAGACGGGTTACTTTTGGACGATATGACTCCGGCAGATATAGGAAAAGCGGTCGGAAGCCCGGTTTTAGTTGGAAATAATGATATAGTTGAGATGGTAATATATGGCGAAACGTGATCCTGTAGTTGCAATAATCGGACGACCCAATGTCGGCAAGTCCACACTGTTTAACCGAATTGCTCAAAAACGCAAATCGATCGTTCATTCACAGGCTGGGATTACTCGCGATAGGGTATATGAGACTGTTACCTGGACCGGACGGCAATTCATATTGATTGATACCGGAGGTTATGTCCCCGGAAGCCAGGATACGATGGAAAGCGCAATTCGCGCCCAGGTTCAACTGGCTATTGAAGAAGCGGATCTCATCCTGTTTATGGTTGATGCGTATGATCTGCTTATGCCGATGGATAATCAAATCGCGGAGTTACTACGAACTTCCAGTAAGCCTATATTGCTGATAGCCAATAAATGTGATGACGAAAAGAGAGAACAACACCGGTACGAATTTTTCGGACTGGGTTTTGGCGATGTAATCCCGATATCGGCACAAAACGGACGGCGGATCGGTGATCTGCTGGATTTGATCCTGGAAAATTTACCAAGTGAAGCTCCCGCTGAAAAGGAAGAACCCGATCATTTACGGCTGGCAATTGTCGGAATGCCCAATGCCGGAAAATCATCAATTGTCAATGCCATTCTGGGAGTTGAAAAATTAATCGTCACCGATATACCGGGTACTACGCGGGATTCCATCGATTCGGAGGTAAAATATCACGGGCAGTCGATTACCCTTATTGACACGGCAGGTCTCCGGAAAAAGAGACATATTAAGGATAATATTGAATTTTACAGTAATATCCGCACCGACCGTGCAATCGATCGTTGTAATGTTGTCGTCGTGGTAATTGATGCAGTGAAAGGATTTGACCGGCAGGACGCTACAATTATTCGTTCGATCATTGATCGCAAAAAAGGATTGGTAATCGCGATAAACAAATGGGATCTTGTTGAAAAGGATTCAAATACACTAAAGAATTACCAGCTTGACATTACTGAAAGGTTTTCAGAACTGTATCACTATCCTATGATCTTCATCTCAGCATTGACCAAACAACGGATCGGGCAGATACTGGATACGGCAAATGACGTATATATCTCTGGTAAACAACGAATTACCACAAATGCGTTAAACAAATATTTTCAGCATGTTATTGACTATACACCGCCGCCGGCTGCCCAGGGGAAATATATCCAGATCAAGTATGTCACTCAGGTGAAAAAAGAACCTCCCGTATTTGTATTTTTCTGTAATGATCCAAAGGGTATCAAAGAGGAATATCGACGCTTTCTTGAAAACAGATTACGCAAACAATTTGGGTTTAAGGGCGTTCCGGTGTCCCTGTTATTCCGGCAGAAATAGACTATGAAAAATGCCTATTTACTCATTTTGTTAACTTGCCTGATATGGTTTCCGGTAATGGGAAAAGATTCCTTTACGGCGATTAAAGAATATATTGATTCAGGTACTGCCGACCATCGATATCAATACTTCGCTTCAACAAGTGAAGTATTGGCAATTAAATCAGTAATGATCCATCCGGAACATCGGGAAAAGATATTAGGGAAAGCCCAATTCAGCAGACCGATATTGGATAATGAACAAACTTATATTAGCGCTGACAGTCATTTTAAAGTCCACTATACCACCTCAGGATATCATGCGGTCGATACAATCTCAACTCATGTAACCGGTTTGCCTGACTGGGTTTGGGAAACGGCTGAAACCGCTGAATATGCCTACAGATTGTTGGTGGATACTCTCGGATTTGACCCGCTGCCTCAGGATAATTACGGCGGACCGGAATCGGATATCTATATCCAAAATTATGCCGGTAGCGTCTATGCATATACATATCCCGAAGATCCTGTCACTTCTACAACCGATCAACCCTATGATTATACATCCTATATGGTTATAGATAATGATTATAAGGAAATCGGATATAACAGCAATGGATTGGATGGATTGCATGTAACCGTTGCTCATGAATATTTTCATATGGTGCAACTGGGGTATAACTGGTGGGAATCCAACGGATTACCTGGAGTGTCCTCCAGTATGGGGGATCAATATTTTTTTGCATGGTCATCAACCTGGTTTGAAGAACGGGCATACCCCGAAGTAAATGATTATGTACAATATATTGTAGCATTTTTCTATCGTCCGACGGATTATCTCTGGGCTTCAAGCTACGAATATGCAATGGGACCATTCCTCTATTTTCTCCAGGATATATACGATGATTCACTGCTTGTTCGTAAGATATGGGATAAAATTAAGCGCCAATACGCCTTTCAATCGATGACTGAAGTGATAGAAGAAAATGGTGGAAATCTTGCAACTCTTTACAATGACTTTATGAGAGGCTGTTATTATACCGGTTCATGCTACGATGAAAATTATGCAGTGTCTCCCGATGCCGCCGGTTTTCCGGAATTAATTATTCCCACAGCGAATAGGGGCACATTAGATACTCTTTTACAGTTTCAAAGCGATATAAAGCCCTTTACGACTTTCCCCTATATGATAACATTTGAAGATCACCAATTTGTAGAATTAGATATAAGTCCATCAATACAAGATGTTTTTATAGGAAGTTATCTACTTGACAAGTCAGCCTCTACAGACACCCATCGGAAGTTTGGAACGGATACGGATGTATTTATTGGCGAAACCCGCTATAACGATCAGTTGATGATCTTAATGACAAACAGTTCGATTGATTCAGATTATCACCTCGATATGCAAGTTAAAAAGTTGATAGATACGCAAATATTATCAATTTTTGTAAATCCATTTTTATCTGATTATCAAGAACCACTAACTATAAAATTTCAATTGAGCCATTTTACGAATAAGTTATCGGTAAATATTTTTAACCTGATCGGGCAACGAGTTTACCAGCAACATCTGAATGTTTATGACTATAATCCCGGTGTGAATGACATTCAAATTCCCGCAGATGTATTTAGATCGAACAATCTGAGTTCGGGAATTTATTTCTTACAGATAGTAACTGACCGAAATAGAATTACGAAGAAATTTACATTATTGAACTAATTGCAGTAACCTTCGTGAATTATCAAATTAAACGTACAAAAGAATTCTCTCAAAAGATCAAGGGTTCAAAGTTCATCGGCAGAGCTTACCCGGTGGAATCCCGTGAGTCGGCTAAATCCATCATCAAAGCAGTTGAAGATGAACACCGCAAAGCAACTCACATCTGCTGGGCGTATCGAATACTGCAGAATGGAGAAAGTCTCGGCTATTGCTCTGATGCAGGGGAACCGCATGGATCAGCAGGTCCGCCGATCCTGGCTGCGATTGAGGGGCGCCAACTGGTCAATACATTATGTGTTGTAATACGCTATTTTGGCGGTACAAAATTAGGAATCGGCGGGTTGATCCGAGCTTACGGAGGAACAGCGGCGGAGGTCTTGGAATTAGCCGAAAAGAAATCCTTTATAGAGACGATCAATCTCGCAATACAGGTGTCAATAAATGATTATTCGGATCTAATGAGGATCTTGCGAAAATATCGTTTATCAGTTCAACCGGAATTCAGTTCCGAATCAGTAACTGTAAAGATACAAACGATTCCCGGTGATCTGGATCGATTACAGAACGATGTCCGGTCAATATCGTCGGCAATTCTGATAAACGAGTAATAATTTTTCTGTAAAAAAATATCCTGCAATGGCAGGACGTTTTTAGAACCGTGATCATCACGGTGGGCACCTCTCGAACGGCTCAAGTTTCCTCGACATGGAGGCATGCTTTCCACGCCCGAAGCCCGGCTCCCATATTTTAGGTGTTGGTTCTAAAAATATAGGTTACACCATTGCAGGATAAATTTCAAAAAACTCTACTTTCAATATACTTCTCATAGACGTTATGGTCAAGGCAATTTTGTAAAAATAGTTAAAATATTTCGGGA
>JAGLWX010000048.1 GCA_023133185.1 Fidelibacterota bacterium | reverse complement strand
GCTTTCATTTGAATTCCGATCAAGAGCGCTAACAGCATAATAATAGGGACCGGAACCTTCCGGTTCTTCCGGGATGATTTCGCGATTTCCACATATCGTTACAATGTTCGCCGGATTATCAATAAACTGCTGATCCATCGATTGATTTGTTGATCTATATAATACATAACGGTACGCAGAATCGCCGTCAGAAGCGATTTCGGGAATATCCCATAGCAATCCCGCAACATTACCGGATAGGGTCTCATATCTGATCTGAAGTGGTATATTGGGTTGTATGGTATCCTTCCAGCTCATTACTGGCCATAGCGCCGGGTAGCGGTGAAAATCAGATTGCATATAATTGTTAAAACCCAATGTGTTATAGAGAATGTGCCTTGAGCGAAAAAGTACATTCCCTCCTACTCCCTCTGTTTGGCGGTTAAACAACACTTGGTTTATCAATTCATCGGTTGAATAAGATGAACTAAATATCTGCCCGGGATAAAGGTGACGGTCATTCCGTTTTGTGCTCCACCAGGGCAATAATTTTTTATAGTCCTGATTTCCGCCGATTTTCCAGTATAATTGTGGAACTATATAATCAACAGTATGCTGGTTCAGCCATTCTGGTGCATCGCAATAGATATAATTATAGGCATCCAGACCAGTTATGCCGGAAGGAACGCCGTTTTTCCAGATACCGAATGGACTCACACCAAATTTAACATAGGGTTTTACTGCCTGGATGGAATCGTAAACGGCTTCGATCATTTTATTAATATTGTCACGCCGCCAGGCTTTTCTATCAGTAAAACCGCAATTGTATAATTGAAACGTTGCATCGTCTTCGGTCGTAATTCCCGAAAATGATACACCGGAATTTGGATATGGATAAAAATAATCGTCAAAATGGACGCCGTCAACATCATACCGGTTAACGACATCCATTATTACAGTCACAATATAATCCTCAACCATCGGCAATCCCGGATCGAGATATTTTTTATTAATTGGAGAAAATGTCAGTATCCATTCGGGATGAAGTTTGGACACATGGGATGAATGAATAGAGTAGTCACCGATTCTATTAACGGCACGGTAAGGATTGAACCAGGCGTGAAGTTCCATTCCTCGTTGATGGGCTTCATCAATGATAAATTCCAAAGGATCAAATAAACCTGGCGAGCTTCCCTGCGATCCCGTCAGCCAGTAGGACCATGGTTCATAATTTGACTGGTACAGTGCGTCGCATTCAGTTCTAACCTGGAAAATAACAGCATTTATTCCACAATCTCCCAAGACGTCCAGCATCTCAATTAATTCAACTTTCTGAGTGCTCACAGACGCTGTTGGTGATGACGGCCAGTCAAGGTTTGCGACTGTAGCGATCCATGCCCCTCTGAATTCTCGTTTTGGGGGATCGGTTAATGCGAATAAATAGATGTTGACAAATACAATAAGCGTCAGAATAATGGTTCTTTTCATTGATTCTCTCTATTAACATATGCTTTTACGAATCACAATTTCAGGTAGCGGAAATTACTCTCAATTCCATCTCTCTGCAACTAATTTATTAGTGAAGATAAACAAAATTTGATTATAAAATCATTCAGGTCAATATGCAAAATAATAGGTAAATCTCAAAGCCCGATCCGAATTATACTTCTTTTCAAACAGATGGGTAAAGGCAAATTCAACACTCGAATTTGCTGTAAATGCGATTCGTGCTCCTAAATTTATTGTGCCGGATCTGAATATATCATCAATCTCAGCGATAAGCAGCATACGTCGCAGGATTTGTTGTTCGTAAGCAATGAACATATAGACATTGTTGAATTGCATATCTTTATTCACTCGGTTTGTGCCAAGCCCGACATAAGTTGTTCCGACGCCAAGCAGCCATTTATATCCTTCAAATACTTTTTTACCGGCAACGAGATACAATCCCCGTGGTTCGCCCCATTTTTCGATAGTATTACCCAATGTATCCTGGCTAACGGTTTTTAGACGTGTATTGGCGAATCCGATTGCTGCAGACGGGTACAATTTTCCCTCATTCCAGAATCTGAATTTTGCTGATATTTGAGGTACTTCAATACCAAAATCGTCATTGCCAAGGACGTGATTAAACATAAATGTTGCGCCAACATCTACTCGATCCCAGAATCCAATTGATGATGTCACAGCCAGATTCCCGACAACATTCGTCCGAAAATCCATGTGGAAATGTCGTCTTTGGAGAGTATATGTCGTCGGAACATTGATCAAATCCCTTATTCTCATCGGAAATTCGGAAATCACGGCAATTCGCTCGCTTGCAAGTTCTCCCTGGATATATTGAGATCCTTTTATTCGTTTTACGCCAATATGCCGTCGTTGCCAGTAGTCGTTATTGTAATGAGTATATTTTACGCCCTCACTGGAACTGGCATGTACCATCCGGTGATCATCAACATAGATTCCGACATGACTGACTCCCCGCCCAAATGTATTAAAGAAGAGCAGATCACCTGGTTGAACATTATCCAATTGGATTGTCTTACCGACGATATACTGCTCTTTACTTGTTCGGGGAAGCATTATTCCCTGGTCTTTATATACCAGAGCTGTAAATCCTGAACAGTCTAATCCCGCTTTGGTAGTTCCTCCCCAAACATAGGGTGTTCCCAAATATTTTCGTGTAGATTTGTTTAACTGATCTTCATCTAATCGATCAAATGTTCCGGTGGTTTGAAATGATGCGCATTGCACTGCGAAAACACAGCCAAGAAAAATGAAAACTATTCTAATCCATCCTTCTTTCATCCGTTCTTTCCCCCGATTATTGTTGAAGCGGGATTAATATCCGGGCATAAACGCCAAACTCGCTATCTTCCGTGATACTAATCGATAAATTTTCGGCGTGAATATCCAAATACTTAAAGTAATACATAAGATGCGTGAAATACCATACCTTTTTTCTGCTATCATTTTTAGCGTCGAGACACCTAAAGTTATTAATTAAATATTCGAGAACTTGTTGTGAAAAGTTACATGATCTATTGATAAAATAATTTTTGTACATTATGCCTGTCTTTGGAAAACACTGATCAGATATTTCCTTTTTGATTAACACGTCAAATGAAAGGCTGCAACTGTGAATGCTTCTTCGTGAATAGCGTTATACTTCTCAACTGCTTTGGATGTTTTTTCAATAATTAATTCGATCCCCTGTTCATTAAGATTGTTTACCAGACTACTATCAACTTTCATCAACCTGAATTTACCGGTCCCGATAACCAGGACTTCAGGTTTAAATGACAGTATTTCCTGAAGATCTTCCATTTGTAAATTATGCCCCTCTTCACGCCGCCAATTAGATTTAATCTTATTCGGAAAGATAATTAAATCACTATGATAGGTTATGTCTCCTATCGTCATTGATCCGAATTTGTAATTTTTAATCTTCATAATTTATTTATCTTCCACACGATAGTTATAGTTTTTCCCTTTTTTGAATCGTATTACAGCTCTTTGCTCATCTTAATCTCATTTGTATAAAAATAATCTAAATGATCCCATTTTCCAATCTTTTTGATTGTCAAAAAAATGAAATAAATGTAAATTTGACCGCTTTTTTGAAAGCAATGCGCCCATGGCTCAATTGGATAGAGCGTCTGGCTACGGACCAGAAGGTTGGGGGTTCGAGTCCTCCTGGGCGTACACTTCTGTTTTGTGCTGTTAAATTACTCCAAAAATGAATGACATATAAATGACAGTGAAATATTCATAAATGAAATGTCATTATATTGTCATTGCTAATTGCACTCATTATGGACATTATGGACAATATGGAAAACTACCTATTCAATATTTCCCGTCGTGAAAATAAAAAGTCTCTGATTATCAGGGACTTACAATTGAGCGAGAGACGGGGCTCGAACCCGCGACAACCACGTTGGCAACGTGGAGCTCTACCAGCTGAGCTACTCTCGCGTTCTTAAAAAGCGGTGAAATTTAAATTAGAATTACGCTTAATGCAATATTTTTTGGCGCAATTTTATACTTTTTTAAGAGAATTTTGTCAGTAAAAGAATATCTTATAAAACATTAGTTGAAATAAATCAAAATTACTTCTAATTTTCGAGGCAAATGTTAGAGAATAAAATATATCATAAGTACTGTATCATCATTCCTGCCTATAATGCGGCTGATACAATTAGCGATTTGATCAAAGTTATTTACAAACTAAATCCATCTCTTAAAATATTTGTCGTTGATGACGGCTCAACGGATTGCACCTTCGATAACGCTAAAACGTTTCAACAAGTTAGTGTATATAAACATGATTTTAACAGGGGAAAAGGTGAAGCAATAAGAACAGGTATAAAAGAAGCAAAATCAAGTGGATTTCATTATGCCATTTTCATAGACGCTGATTTACAACATGATCCGCATTTGATTGAAGAATTTATATTAATCAGGGAACAAAAAGATGTTGATCTTGTTTTAGGGAAACGATCGTTTTTAAAAACTAAAATGCCCTTCCATCGAATTTTATCAAATAGTATTACCTCGTTTATGATCTCTCTTCGTACTGGTCTAAGAGTACATGATAGTCAGTGCGGATATCGCTTAGTGAATATTTCTAAGGTTCCCATCGAGAATTTAAAAGAATCAGGATTCCAATTTGAAAGTGAGTTTTTAATAAAAATGTTGTCATCAGGATTGAAATACTGTGAAATCCCAATCCCTACAATCTACGATAAATCAGCGAGTTCGATAAATAATCTAATTGATACTATCAAGTTTATTCGACTATTTTTAAAAAGTTATTTATGGATTTAACAGCCATCCTAAATCGGAGTTTGATACATGAATGAAATTCTCAAAATGATTGCAATTACCTTTATACCAACTCTTGAACTACGCGCTTCGATTCCTTACGGTATTTTTGGAACAGATTCCCATTGGTTAATGGTTTTTATCGTCTGTGTAATCGCAAATTTCATAATCGGAATTATGATTTTCATATTTCTGGATTGGATCATTAAAATTATGTGTTTTTTTAAACCAGTTGAAACATTATGGAATAGATATATTGAACGTACTCAAAAACGTATATCAGAAGGTGTCGAAAAATACGGTGAGTGGGCTGTAGCGGTATTTATTGGAATCCCATTACCCGGTTCGGGAGTCTATACGGGAGCGCTTGCCTCATTTTTAATAGGATTGAGTTTTAAAAAATTTATTGTTGCTAATATAATCGGAGTGCTAATTGCCGGTATTTTAGTTACAATAATCTGCTTAACAGGTTCAGGATTAGCGAATATATTTATCAAACAGGTATAAGAATTTTATTTTAAAAACTCCTGTGATATCCTAAATTTGAACGCTTTTTACAAATAATCACATACGGGGTGTAGCGCAGCCCGGTTAGCGCGCTTCGTTCGGGACGAAGAGGTCGGAGGTTCAAATCCTCTCACCCCGACAGATGACTTTCAAAGTTTATATTCTCTACAGTTCAATTAAAGACCGCTATTATATTGGACAAACTCAAGATATTGAGGGAAGACTTTATGAGCATAATAATAGGCAGTCTAAATCAACACGGTCTGGAATACCATGGAAGTTGGTGTTTACCAGGGAATTTGAAAATTAAACCAGCACTTTAATTTCAATATTACTATGATAAATTTACAAAATTTTAGCTAGAGACAAAGCTGCATTAATACGTACATTCTTACTCCTATCCTTAAGGGCTCGCCTCAGAAATGGAACGCTCGATTTGTCGCCTAATTCGCCTAAGACCTTAGCAGCATCCTCGCGATGATTCTCAATTCTACTATTAAGGGTTTGATTCAGTCGTGTAACTCTTGATTTTTCGCCCAGTTTTACCAATGCCTTAATAGCACTCCAGCGGACTTCCCAATTTTTATCCCTACTAGATTTATTAAGGAGTGGAATGCTCGATTTGTCACCCAATTCACCTAAGACTTCAGCAGCCTTCTTAAAAACATCATAATCTTTATCCTCAAGAGCTTGCTTCAGGATTGGAATACTCGATTTATCGCCCAATTCACCTAAGGCTACAGCAGCAATCTTTCGTACATCCCAATTTTTATCCTCAAGAGCTTGTTTCAGGAGTGGAATGCTCGATTTGTCACCATATTCTTTTAAGGCTTCAACAGTACTTAGGCGGATATTCCAATCTTCATCCTCAAGGTCTTGTTTCAATACTAATATTGATGATTTATCCCCAAACTTTGCTAAAGCTACGGCAGCGTACCGGCGTCCCGCATCTTCATCCTTAAGAAATTGTTTAAGTATTGGAATGCCAGATTTATCGCCTAGCATGGCTAACATAAAAGCTGAATTCCAACGAACAGTCACATCTTTATCCTTAAGGTCTTTTTTCAGGATTGGAATACCCGATTTATCTCCCATTTTGCCTAAATAAATGGCTGCTTTATTACGGATACGACTATTTTCATCCTTAAGAGCTTCTTTCAGGATTTGAATACCCGATTTATCGCCTAGTTCGTCTAATGCTTTAGCAGCACTCCAACTTACTTCCATATCTTCATCTTTTAAGTACGATTTAAGCAATCCAAAACAGATACTCTTAAGTATTTCAGTTTCTTCTTTACCTTTAAGTTCGGTTAGTTTATAATACTCGATAATTGCTTCATTTATCAGTCCAGCCTCTGTTAATACCTTTACGTTTTCTTCAATCTTTCGCTCTTGAGCTACACTGTTAGACACAGTGCATGCAATCAGTATAAATACTGCTATACTAAATACTAGGATTTGTGTAATTCTCTTCATATCTTCTCCTTTAAAACCATATAGCTTAAGTTATTTCCGGAAATGTTCACTGGCACACTCCCCAAAGCCCATTTTCTGAAAGTATAGAATCTTTTACAACATTCCTGTTCCTTTACAATTCGGGCATTTGCCTGAGCCTCCACAATGGAAGCATTTAACGGGATTCCATATCCCAGTACTCCCAGATCCACTACATTGGGGACAAGTAATTATACCCTCTCCTTTACAAGTTGGAAAAGTTGCCATCTTAATCACCTCCTTTCTATTTAACTGCTGTTATAAACACTTTACTATTTTCTCTTGTTTATCTAAATTTTTATATCATCTATTGAAATTTATGCCATAAGAATGAATTATTTCAATTCTTTAGTCCTGAAATTAGATGAAGAAATTATCTCAATTTTATTTGCCCCCGGAGGACGCCAGGAAAGTTTTACTCTAGCTAAATTATTATATTCGAAGAGCTCAAGTTTGATAGAACACCATCTATCACCTTTCAAGAATAAATTTTTCTCATCAGTTCCCCATCCGGCAGGACCGCTATGCCATCGCTCTATTATAAGTTTATCGTCAATAAATAAACGAATCCCATCATCATGCCAGACATGAATTATATAAGTGCCTGTGGTAGGGATATATATCATACCTGTCCATCTTACACCAAAGTAGTCGGCAGAAATATTAGGGGCAGGAATTTCATCACGCCAGTCAAAATCTATTGTATTCTCTATCCTTTTGAAACTAGGTTCATAAGGAAGGGCACCAGGATTATCTGTGAAGAGAGGAAGATTAAAATATTCAGCTGTGAGTCCTTCACGAAATTTCTCTACTGTCTTTTCTGCATGTCTCTCTTCTGCTTTCTCAGTTAATTTTCCCTTCGGCTTTTGAACCACACTTACCTGACTTATTAAATTTCTTACTGTCTCATCCTTTGCAATTTCTGTTGCTGCAACCGCAAATACTGATCCAGTCTCAGTGGAAATTATACGAGCATTAACTTTAAGACTTTTACCAAGATCAGTAATTGTTCCTGAAACAATAGCATCTACACCTAAAATTTTACCCAAATCCACTATCGAATCTGGATCAATAAGATCAGACAATGACAACTTTTGCTCGGATAAAACCTTATTCAATAAACGCCTTTCTATTACTTCAAACTTTCTTGTAATAAATAATCTCGTAATAAGTTCTTCAGCAAGGTATTTACCAAACTCTGAGACATTACCTCTAAGATCAGAGAATTCTATTACAGCAACTTTCTTCTTCGCACCTTCGGTCATACTATTAACAATCTGAGAAGTCAAATCACTAAGAGCTTCATTTAAATTTAATTCGGGATTTGAAACACCTTTTTTAATATGAGAATTTAAACCAGTGAGAACTTCATCTGAATTTAATTCTGGATTGGCAACCTCTTTTTTAGCAGGAATTTGCTCCTC
>JAGLWX010000479.1 GCA_023133185.1 Fidelibacterota bacterium | reverse complement strand
TTTCATTACCGGTCAATCACACGACAAACCTGGTCTCTATTAGCAAAAAACAATCTGACGGCTACCGGCATAATACCGATTTTGAAATAACAAATCTTTTTTATAAAAGCACTCTAAAAACCGGCAGATCAGATCTTGGTTTCAGCAGCGGTTATACAGTTAAAGACTTCGGGGCAAATGGATTTTATTCACTCAATTATCCCAATCAACGCGAAGATACCAGGACTCTGTTCGTGAATACCTCAGCGGATTTCCAGCGCCAATGGGGCTGGATCAGCGCACGTTTCAACTGGCGCCGGCATAAGGATCACTATGTGCTCAATTACCAAAATCCCGAATTTTATGAAAATAATCATACGACCGACGTTATTCAAGCCGATATCCAAACAACCATCAAGCGGGAATACATGAATCACAATATCGGTGTTGAATTCGGGCAGGACGCCATCCGGAGCAATAACCTGGGAAGTCATGAACGCTTCCGCAGCGGCTTGTATTATGAAGGACAATTCAGTTTGATTACCGCTACCGATATTTCAGCCGGCGCATCGGCTTATCATTATTCCGGTTGGGGCTGGAATTTCTGGCCCGGCATCGACATCGGCTATAATATAAATGAAAAATTCCGATGGACAGGCTCTGTCGGTCGCGCATTTCGCGTTCCCACATTCACAGAATTGTATTATAACAGCCCCGCAGACCTTGGAAACGCTAAATTAAAACCCGAAAGCGCCTGGACTCTGGAACAAAATTTACTTTATAGCACAACCCGGATTAAATCGTCGGCTGCTGTTTTTTACCGGCGCGGTAATAATCTGATCGATTGGATAAAATCAGCGGACGGTGATCCATGGCAGGCGCTGAATATCGCTGTCATCCGGACCTATGGATTGGAATATTATCTGTCACTTTCGCCAGCATCCGCGCCAATATCAGCACTTATCCGTAATGTTTCATTTTCGTATGCCTATCTTCATAACGACAAATCCATATCATCATATAAATCCAAATACCTGTTGAATTCACTAAGGCATCAGTTGATTACCACGATCGGTTTTGCCGAGTTGTTGGGAATTAAGAACCGCTGGGCTTTCCGCTTTGAAGACCGTCTCCACCAGAACAGCCATATCATTGTAGATACACATTTGACCAGAACCATTGGCAGCTTGTCGTTATCGTTTTCAGTTACAAACCTGTTTGATGCAGACTATGCGGATTTTTCCGGGATACCAATGCCCGGTCGATGGATTCGTTGCGGAATTGAATACAGCTCTATTTCAAATTAGGCTTACAAAATTTTTCCATTAGACCAAATCATTATATAGCGATTCCCCTCATTTATTGTGTACCTAACCTGGATATACCAGAGCCAAAAAATGACAACAATATTTTATAAACGCAGAGGCACCCCGATACGGTCATACTTCCCTACAGGGCAGGCAGAGAACGCAGAGAATTATTAAATGTATAAAAAACATGTAGCCAAACCGAAAATGCTGACACATTTAAGACAAGCCCCGTAGAATAACTATCATAAAGGGTAATCAAACCAATGTAATAAAGGAACCTTTGA
>JAGLWX010000478.1 GCA_023133185.1 Fidelibacterota bacterium | reverse complement strand
ATGTGTACTTTATTCAATCACCGCCAGGGAAATTGGCAGGAAATTTATGGAGATCTATTCGATATATGAGTATTTTACCTGAAGATCGCAATGAACACACCCGCCGCGATTGCTGAGCCGATCACGCCGGCAACATTCGGCGCCATGGCGTGAAAGAGCAGGTGATTATTTTTGTCATACTGACGGGCGAAGTGCTGGACAACGCGAGCAGAATCCGGTACCGCCGAGACGCCGGCAGCGCCGATCAGCGGATTGATTTTATCTTTCAGGAACAGGTTCATTAGTTTGGCAAATAGCAATCCGCCAAAGGTGGCAATGCTGAAGGAAAACAATCCCAAAAAGAAGATACCAAGTGATTTTGGCGTCAGAAACCCGACATTAACACCGTCCACAAAGCGGGTTGCCTGGGTGCTTGCTCCAACTGCGAAAGACAGCAGTATTGTACAAATATCCAGGAGCGCATTGCCGGCGGTTCTTCCCAGACGATCTGTCACGCCGCTCTCTTTCAACAGGTTGCCGAGCATCAGCATACCGACGAGAGGCAACGAGCCGGGAGCGATCAATGCCGCCACGATAACGACAATGATCGGGAACAGGATTTTTTCGCGTTTGGTCACTCTCCGGGAAGGTTTCATACGGATCTTGCGTTCTTTTTCGGTGGTCATGAGCTTCATGATCGGCGGCTGGATCAAAGGCACTAATGCCATATATGAGTAGGCGGCGATGGCAATCGGACCCAATAAATGAGGCGCTAATTGGGATGATAGAAATATGGACGTCGGTCCGTCCGCTCCTCCAATTATTCCGATAGAAGCGGCTTCCTGATTGGAAAATCCCAGCATCAAAGCTCCGAGATAGGTGACGAAAATACCCACCTGCGCCGCAGCGCCTAAAAGTACGGATTTGGGATTTGAGATCAGCGATGAAAAATCCGTCAAGGCGCCAATTCCGAGAAAAATAAGCGGGGGAAATATTCCTGAAGTCACTCCCCAATAGATTAAGCTGAAGACACTGTTTTGCGTAGCGCCGTTTGCGACTGTATCATAAACGCCGAGGGGAATTCCCGGGAGGTAAGGAATATTGCCGACGATGACGCCAAAGCCGATAGGGAGGAGCAAAAGCGGTTCGTATTTTTTAACGATTGCCAGATAAATGGCAATACAACCCACTCCGATCATGATAACATTACCCCATTGCAGGTTGGCGAATCCGGTAGTTTCAATGATTTGTAAAATCATATCCATATTTAAAAATCTCCCTATTCCAGCTCGATCATAATATCGCCTTCGTTTACAGAATCACCTTCTTTTACCAGGACAGATTTCACTTTGCCATCCTTTGGCGCTTGAATTTCATTTTCCATCTTCATGGCTTCCATTATAATGATATGCTGACCGGCTTTAACCATATCACCCTCTTTGACCGATAATTTCAGGATCAAGCCTGGTAGGGGAGCCGCTATTGTTGATGTGCCGGAGATAGTTTTAGGTTTATGAGTAGGTCCGGCAGAAGACGGTATGGTCATCGGTGTAACAGGTGAAGGCGCCGGCTGAAGTGCCGCTTTTGGTTGAAGATCGGAAACCTGTTCAATCCCCAGATCTTTTAAACCGACGGTATAGGTTTTATCATTTACCGTAACCACCGCTTCGTAGGCGCTGAATTCATTAATGGTTACCGAATAAGATTTGCCGTTTATATCAAGTTTAAGGGTCTTTTCTCTCATGTCTATTGTTTCCTTAGTGTGCTTAAACGTTGACCATATCTATGACCTGACTTCCAGACACTTTGCGGTTCACCCCGCTTAAAAGTGATTTCACTCTGGAGTGTTTCAAAATGAATTTTACGGTAGCATTCAATCGCAACAGTGATTGCCACCAGTTCGTCTTCTGGAATCGCTAAAGCCTTTTTCGGTATAATTGCGGCTGTTTTCTCCGTATTGATAAATTCTGTTTCCGCGTTACGGTGTAATCCTTTAAATACTTTGTTGAACAGGTGAATAGTGTTTGCGATCAGTATAAGTCCGGCAAAGACGACGATTATACCGCTGAATGCTATGTTAAAGCCATTATTTTGAATGATATTTTCGAACACGATGAACTCCTATAAGGGAATATTTCCATGTTTTTTAGGCGGATTATCATCCCGTTTATTTGCCAGCATTTCCAGCGCTTTAATCAGTTTATACCGGGTTATTTTTGGCTCGATGACTTCGTCAACATACCCTTTCGAAGCCGCCACATAGGGATTCGCAAATTTATCGCGGTATTCTTCGATTTTTTCCTGCAGTTTTTCCTGAGGATTATTGGCAGATTTGATTTCTTTTGAAAAAATAATTTCACTGGCGCCTTGAGGTCCCATCACGGCAATTTCCGATGCCGGCCAGGCGTAAATAATGTCACCCCGAAGTTGTTTCGAGTTCATCACACAAAATGCGCCGCCATACCCTTTTCTGATAATTACAGTAATTTTCGGTACAGTTGCTTCGGCATAAGCATACAGCATTTTTGCGCCATGTTTAATAATGCCGTTAAACTCCTGAACAGTGCCGGGCATAAAGCCGGGAACATCCTCAAATGTGATGATCGGGATATTAAAGGCGTCGCAAAATCGCACGAAACGTGCGGCTTTATTAGATGAGTTACTATCGAGAACTCCGGCAAGATACTTCGGCTGATTTGCCACAATGCCGATCGATTTTCCGTTTAAGCGCCCAAATCCGATCATTATATTCGG
>JAGLWX010000477.1 GCA_023133185.1 Fidelibacterota bacterium | reverse complement strand
ATTTATTGCTGTTAATCCGGCTAATATCCGCAGATTCAGCAGCTAAGTTTTTCACACTTTGACTTAAATCCTGATCCGGCGCAACATCGCCACCCTTGTAAGTGTATCCGACTGCCGGACGATAGCGAAGTTCAATATGGGTCAGATTATCGTCAAGAGGTTCCCAGTCATAACCACCGACAGTTACCCACAGCGTATCTTCGGCATCTTCACCGGTTATCAGCCAGTTGTCCTCCGGTTCAGAAATATGAGACCTACTGCAGGGTTCAGTATAATGAACTGAAAAACTAACAGTATCCGATAATTCCAGCGGAAAACCACTTTCCCACCATTCATACTGACAGGGTGATACCAGCTGCATCTGAATATCATCATATTTGTATTCTACCTGACCACGGTAAACGCCCAATTCCGCATTTACAACCTCTCCTGCCGGAATATAATAGGACATGTGATCCTCTATGATAACGCCATTTACAGTGATCATAGCGCCATCCGGATTGCTGGCATTGATCACCCGCAGCCAGTATTCACGGTCGGCGTCCATTTGACTTTCATTTCCGATAGACAGTTGAAACACCGCCGCTTCATCCGGCTTTACATCTGTTTCTAAAGTAGAGCTGATCCCCAGCGAAGGTCCGTCATAAGGCACGGTGCCTGCTTCGTAGGGACAACTGCTCGCGCCGCTGACCACATTAAAAACCGGTGACCCGTAGGTGTTGTCCTTCATAATATCGACAGTGAAAGCGTCTCCAATATCGTCATCGGCAAAGGTATATCCGAATGTATTAGTCGTAGTATGCGATTCATCGCCTGATTCACCTGTTGTAAATACGCTCGTAATATTCACACCACCGGTTACACCAACGCCGTTGATTTCGATGCCTGCCTCCGTTGCAAATTCTTCTTCCACTTCCATTTCCATTTCCCAGCCGGTCGTCTCTGTAATCGTCTCTGTATGCTCGAATTCATAGACGGTACCGGCATCAAATGAACGGTTCTCAACAAAGTCAGCGCTTGCTTTATTAGCTTCATTCTGCGCCAGGTAGCTTTCCCACATGTCGGCTGAAGCATCGTCTTCAATTGTGCGCAGACTTGGGATGACTACATCACTGATATATTTTTCCGAATAAACATAATTAGTCGCAAAACCATCCGGTACAATAATTGGTTTTGCTTCGATCACCACATTACAATCATCATCTACACTTAATTCATCGGTAATACCGTAGAGGATATTGATCGCTCCGCCGATGAATACATCGCCCCCGGTAACTGTCGATATGGTTTCCGTCGTTTCATAAGTCCAGGTTTGTTCGGTATAGGAGCTGTTCTGCATTGTCATGGATGAGCTGTTAGTCATATCAAGCGTAATATCAGTTTCGAAATCCACCGAAGCGCCCAGACCAAGGCTTGTCGTTATATCCACACCGAGATAAGTGTTAATAAAGAACCCTACATTATCTTCTTCAGCGAATGAGAATCCAATCGACTGCTCAATAGTGGTTCCGGAAGACCAATAAGCAAAACTTTCATCCCCCGGCGGGGCATGAATGATCATTAGCGGCACTTCCGGTGAAGTCGTCGCGTAAAAAGTCTCCCGCGGACGGTTTCCCGTCACCAGCGTCCATTCAACGACATCGGCGACGCGTCCAAAGGGATCCGTAATGGTTGCCTGGATATTCTTCTGATAGGGATAATCACCGCCACTCAATAGGTTCGGCTTCCCGGCTTTTAAGGTGTACTGGAATGATCCATTGCTAAAACGATAGGTCGTATCAGGACCTGCATCACTGATCAAATCTCCCATTACTACAGTTCCGCTGTCAACAGCGCAGCTGTTTGTATCACCGGTGGCAAAATTGACATAACTCTCAAATATATTTACATTCAGAGTATAGTCTTTGAGCATTGCCATTACCCGCATTCCGCAATCATTGGTCGGAAAACCGGTAATCGTAACCTCGGGCAGTGAACGGTAAATAAACTTTACATCCCGGTCTCTTTCTTCAAGGGAAAGCGTGTCGCCCGTAAAATAGGCGTCGATTTCAGGGTCAGGATGATCGATCGTTACCTGGTAAATCAAAGGCGGCAGATCCTTGATCTCAAATAAACCGGTATTTTCATTGGGAACTGTTGTTGTGTCATAACAGCCGCAAACCGCGGTGAAAGTCACTTCGATCTGTCCCTGCGAGGGCGTAATCGGATATTCACAACTTCCGCCGGCTACTTTGCCGCTTACGTCATAAGTTCTTTTATCATTAAAGTACAAGCCGGTTATCGGTCTGGCGATCATCGGAAGTTCAATAAATGGAGGTATAAATGCATGATCTTCATAACTGCACGAGATTATATCTCCGGTACTGCCCGGCTCGATCTCAACAATGTATTTTCCATTATCATCGGTGTAGATCGGCGGTATAAAAGTCTTGCCGTTCAGCAGCATCATAGCGCCTTCGATCATACAGGCTGTATTTTCATAGCGGATATAACCGCTGATCGCTATCATAGATATATCGGTGAAATCGACTTTGTCAACGGAAGTATTACTATTATTCAGGGTCGCCTGCCGGCTTTCCGGTTGGTAAATATGCGTAAATACCTCGTTAAGCGGGATGTCTTCCGTCCATGATGCGCCCTGGATCGTTCCGGTTACCTGGTTAAAGTTATCATCATTTACTAAATCTCCCGAACCTTCATTGATCCGCCAGTAATTGATCAGTCCGTAATTATCACCATCCAGCGTCTGGTTTATGGTGCCGCCGATCTGCTCATAAGTGCGGGCATTGCTCCAGACCCGGATTTCATCGAGATAACCGTCGAAATATCTTGCCGATACTTCCGGCGCCTGCCGGGCAATAACCATCTCGCTTAGGTCGGGAATAGTATCTGTCGCTGCCGCAGCGCCCTCTTCTTCACCATCAACGTAAAGAACTAATGATGAGCTGTCATAAGTTACGGCATAGTGATGCCATAATTCGTCATTATAAGTTCCGGCGGAAACGACCTCGGAAGTATAAAATCTGTATTTTACATTGCCGGAACCGTTGGTCTCTATACTAACGCGGTGCGAGCCGTCCCCCGGATCCACACCGGCGAAGATTGTCTGATCGCTTTCGGCGGATGTCTTGAACCAGCCCTCGATAGTATATCCCGCCGTCAGGTCGATGCGCTGGTTCTTGAAACTTATGTAATCGCCCACACCATCGAATTCCAGCGAACGCCCAATGGAAGTCGTCTTCTGCGGAGTAACCGTGAAAGTCGTCCCGCCGGCATAGTAAATGCTTTTAATGGCATAATTACCGACGCTGTCGGTAAGCGCGCCGACATATACGGGCGCCGTAAAATTATCATGCTCGACGTGGCAGATATTACCGTCATTATCATTATCAGTGAGGTCAAAGATGATATCGCCTTCCACCTCATCGAATTTCCAGTAAGCCGCCAGGTTCCATTCTTCACCGGAAAGAGTCAGATCATTATGATTGCGGATATTTTCCCAGGTCCGGGCTTCTTTCCAGATCCGGAAATCATCAAGGCGTCCGTGCAGGTAGATTTCATGTTCCAAAGGACTTTTTTTACCGAGAATGATCTCCGCCGTATCATCGATGGGAGCGCTTGCAGTAGTATGACCGACAATTGCAGCGTCCACATACATGGTCATATCATTATTATCGAAAACGACCGCAACGTGATGCCACTCGCTGTCTTCGGTGTAACTGTTCACCGTGACAATCTCACTACTGCTACTGCCGCCTGCTACTGAATTATGCTGCCAGCTGACCTTGCCGTCTTCGGTTAATTCTATCAGTATATAATGATCCGACGTGGCGGAATCCACCGCCGCAAAGATCGTCTGCTGCCGGGTCGTTACCGACCGGAACCAGGTCTCAATTGTGTAATTGCCTTCCAAGCCGCTGAAAAGACGGTTGGCGCTGGTATTGGCGTCGAAGAAATAGATATAGCTGCCGCCGTCAAAAAACGCCGACTTTCCCAGGTTGGGCGTCAGCATCACCTTGGTATCGAGGAGCGGGTTACCGCTCGGCGTCTTAATATTGCCCGTTATCACTCCGTTGGGATTCATGAAGCCGATATTATTTTCCTTGTGGCTTTCGCCCATATCGTTCGAACTCGTGACGCCGTATTGATAATACTCGCCCGGAAAAACATTGAAATCCTGGTAATCGGTCTGAGAAACCGGGAGTGACGTCAGGGTTTGACCATTCCGGTAAAGCGTCACCATACTGCCGGTGACGGGCGGACCGGTGCGGTCGCCTTCCACAGTCCACTCAAGATAGACTTTATCCTGAAAATCACCGTCGGATGCCCGCACGATCGGCGGGCGCGGTTCTTTCATATAATGCGCCCAGAATCCCGCAACCAGACTGTGCCGGCTAAGATTTGTAGCGCCTGTAAATATGGGCTGTCCGAATGTCAGCATCATATTATACTGGGTTCCACTTATCTCTGAAGTTGCCGCGGCGCTGTTCAGCGTTGCATAAGGAATCTTATGATTCGGTTCACAAGTCTGGGAATGAACAATAGCCGGTCGCAACAAAGCCAAAGTGATCAGCAAAATTGTTGTCATATTTAATTTCCGCATAGTTTACTCCGCAATAATTTTATATTAAAACCTGAACTAAGTTATTCTCTTTTTTACCTTGATTATTCATAAATTTTTGCCACGAAGACTCTAAGTCACTAAGAATATCAAACATAGAAGCAGTTTGATCTGTAAATTGTACTTTTCTAAATAAATTTACGAGCATTTGTTTTAATCTGTATTTTATTAATACTTTGTGTCTTAGCCTGTCCCGTAGGGAAGAATGACCGTATCGGGATGTCTTTGTGGCTAATGAATTATTCAGGATTGCTTTCATCGTCTTCGGTTTCTTTCCAAATTGTCCAACACCTGTTCCATTTCGTCGCTTTGTTCCAGAATACCGTTGGCGATGGTTTCGAGTTCGGAAATTTCAGTATCTTTCTCGACTTTCAGCTCCTGCAAAGCTGCCACGATAACCGGCAGCATCTGTTCATAATTCCTGATTGCATAAAGCTGGTATTCCTCGACAAATTCCACCATCTCGGGGATCACCTCTTTCAATTCCTGTGCAATGAATCCTAAATTAAAGCCTGATCCTTCACCGGCTCGCAATTCCCTGTTTTTGTAAAATGGATGCGTATCCGTATTTATCTGATAGCGAATACCCCGCAGAGCCATGATCTGTGCCAAAGCGCCCTGAAGGGAGCTGATATTCTGCTTAACGCGACTGTCAGAAAAGTATACTACTTCGTCCCGGTAAACATCAACCACATGCATCTCATACCAGCGACGATAATCGCTCTGGTAGTGCGCTTTAAGGCCTATGTCCCCCATACCGGCAATCGAAGGATAAAAACCACTTGAATCCATTATGAAATCAAGCGGAATATCATCGTAACTCGTATAATTATTATCATCATCAAACTTAAAACTAATTTTATCAGCATTGGAGATAATCCAAGTATTAGTACTGTCATTATATGAAATACCGGAATTCTCAGCGCCAAAATCGAAGCGCTTGGCATTCGGTCCTACTATGCGCATATTATAGCCAGCGTTTAGTTGGCAAAAGCTTGAATATGATGTGCCTAATACTACATTGTAATCTGTCTGAATACCATGGGGCTTGGGTTGCCAGTAGTTGGGCTCCCACAGTTGGCCGTAACGATAATAATCACCGTAAAAACTAATACTGCCGCTTACATTTAATGAATATGATGTTGAAGGCTCCGCCCCACCGAGACCTAATCTGAGCAACTTATTGTTTCCCGCAGGATCAAGATAATAAGCAGGGTTATTACTATCATAAAATGCATTTGCCTTGATATACCCTGCTACATTTAAAGGATAGGTTGCAGAAGGGACGGCGCCCCTTATTCCTAATATGTAAAGTTCTGAAGAGCTATCCGGGTCAATATATAAGGCTTCATTGGAACTGTCGATTAATTTGGGCGCCGTAATAGCTCCCGTAAAGCATGCGCTGCCGTAATTGTCCACCTGCATTATTGTAGTGCTGCCGATAATAAAATCAATATTACCGGAACCGTTATCATCCGTATCGGCGCTTATCAGAGTCGTACCCTGGTTAGATACTGAACTTGCCGAACCGCCCATTTCTGCGCTGCTGAGAATGGACTCATCGTCAAACATTATCCCGCCGCTGCGCATTTTCAGGTTGCCGTCAATATCCAGGGCTTGAGTAGGCGTCTCAACATTAATGCCCATTTTACCGGCGCCGCTAACTTTCACATAGTCGCTGCCGTCCGCTCCTTCGATCAGCAGTTGAGCGTTGCCTGCATCTGCTGTTTTGATATGCAGAGCTGCGTTCGGTTCATGAGTTCCGATCCCGGTATTCCCCACGGCGGGAATGACTTTGTCGCTGCCATAAACCGACATAGCGGCAGGCACGCCGGTAATCTTAAACCGCGGCGCCAGCTCGGCGCCGTCTTCTATTGCAACACCGATCCAATAGATTGTATTAAAGGGCGCCTCATCAAGGGCGGCAACCAGCCCGAGTTCCACTGCAAACGCACCGTGAAATACCTGAACATTAGCCTGAGTTTCCGACCAGATTGCGCTGCCGCCGCTGGCCTGTTCATATATCTTAAAAGATAATTGATAGTATCCGTCCGCCACTGTTTTGCCAAGCGGATCGCGCAAAACACCCTGCATGGGAAACGTAGCTGCATAAATGGAGTGCGCGAAGATTATCAGACCGATCATTAAAAATATTCGTTTCATTTTATCCTCCGCTTAATTCTTTTTTAAATTGTCTATGCGTTGTTTCAATTGCCTGTTTTTCTCCATGATCCGATCAGCGATTTCTTCAAGTCTGCTAATTTCAGTATCCTTTTCGGCATTCAGCTCCTGCAGCGCTTCTACGATAACCGGCAGCATCTGTTCAGGATTTCTGATTGCATAGAACTTGTCCTTATCACCTGGCGCCACCATTTCGGGAATGACTCCCTCCAATTCCTGGGCAATAAAACCGAGATTAAGCGGCAGTTCTTCTGCTCCCTTTTTCAGTTCTTTATCTTTATAAAACGGGTGAGTATCGGTATTAATTTTATATTTAACTCCTCGCAGAGCCATGATCTTATCCAGCGAGCTATCCAAATCTTTTATATTGCTTTTTACCCGTCTGTCGGAAAGGCTATACACATTGGTACGATAGAGATACGACACACCAATACTATTCCAGTAATTACCGGCTATTCCAAGATTGGCGTAAGCGGCAACAGAGGGGAAAAAACCGGCATTAGTAATTTTCAAATAATTACCGCTATTACCGGTTTTAAACTGTATCTCTCCATTATAACTCGCACAACGAATCTCCATATGGATAGACCCAGGATTATAATACCTACTATACAAAAGTCTTCCATTGTGGTCCCAAGTCCAATCAGATCCAAAATATATGGCACTAGTATATATGCCCATGGATTCAGCAACGCTAAGGTGATAATTGCTGCGGGGCGCCGTATTGATTCCCACATGAGACATAGTATATAAACCGGCATTATTAATCGTTTCTGTCCAATAGGTCGGCGCCCAGAGCGACCCGTTTTTATAGATATTGCCGGTGAAATTGATTGAACCATTTATATTTAACGGGGCGGCTGAGTCAGGAGAATTACCACCAAGACCCAAGTATAATAACTTAGTGTTTCCGTAAGTGTCAATATGGTAAGTAGGGTCTTCAGTATCATAAAATCCCTTTGCCATTATATTCCCGTTTATGTATAAAGGATAGGTGTCTGAAGGATCAACGCCATTTAATCCCAGGCGGGTGAGTTTTGAATCGCCGTTTGGATCAACATAATAGCTTTCATCGTCCCCGTCAATCAGCCTGGCAGCCTTAATAGCTCCGGTAGTGGCATTGCCGTTATTGGCAATCTGCATTTTGGTGGTACTGCCGATGATCAGATCAATAGTTCCCGAACCGTCGCCATTCGAATCGGCGATTATCAGAACCGTATCCGGGTTGGATACGGAATCCGCCGAACCGCCCATAGCGGCGCTGGTGAGCGTGGAACCGTCAGCAAACATTATCCCGCCGCTGCGCATTTTCAGATAGCCGTCAATATCGAGCGCCTGGGTCGGATCTTCAACATTAACACCCATTTTACCATCGCCGGTAACTTTCAGATAGTCGCTGCCGTCCGCTCCTTCGATTAGCAGTTGATCCGCTGCTGCATCAGCTATTTTGATGTGCAGCGCTGCCTGCGGTGCCGGCGTTCCGACGCCCATATTTCCAACGGCAGGAATAATTTTGTCGCTGCCGTAAAGCGACATTGCTGAGGGAACCCGGTTTATTTTGAAGCGCGGCTCGATCTCAGTGCCGTCTTCGATCGAAACCCCGATCCAGTAAACGGCGTCAAAGGGTACATTATCAAGTGGAGAAACCAGCCCGAGTTCAGCCCCGAAAACTCCGTGTCCAACCCGGACATTAGCCTGAGTTTCCGACCAGATGGCGCTGCCGCCGGTTTCCTGTTCATAGATACTAAAGGTTAACTGATAAGCGCCGTCCGCCACGGTTTTACCGAGCGGATCTCGCAAAACGCCCTGCATGGAAAACGTATCTGCATAAATAAAACCGGCGAAAATCATTAGTCCGATCATTATAAAAATTCGTTTCATTTTATCCTCCGCTTAATTCTTTGCTAAATTCGCAACTCTTTTTACGAGTTGTTGGTTTTCTGCCAGCAGGAGCTCGATGCGCTCTTTAAGGGTCGTAATTTTTTGATCTTTGGCTGCTTTCAGTTCCTGCACCGCCGCCACCACCACCGGCAGCATTTGCTCGTAATTCCGGATCGTATAAAGCTGGTAATCTTCATTAAATTCAACCATTTCCGGAATTACAGACTGCAGTTCCTGGGCGATGAAGCCCAGGTTAACCGGCGGCTCTTCAGCTTTCCGCAATTTTCGGTCTTTGTAAAACGGATGCGTAGCTCTGTTTATCCCATAGCGAATTCCATGCAGAGCCATGATCTTATCAAGGGAATGATCCAGATCTTCAATATTGCTTTTTACGCGGCTGTCTGAAAGGGCGTATTCAGTATATATATACATGACGTGAGCATGGGCTGCGCTCCAGTACAGGGCAGCTGATCCCAGATCCTGATTGTAATCTCCCCTATAAAAACCAATTCCATCTTCATTACTCATCGTAATCGACTTATATTTGTCATAGTAAAAGTCATAATATATATCCTCATATTGATTTAATTTGAAGACATGAAATTCCAAGCCCTGCCCATACCTGGCTTTGATAGTTCCTTCATTTGAGAGGTTCAATGTAACAGAATCAGCAGCAGAGTCCCAATCGCCCGCCGTGAGTAAAACTGCTCCGGGATCATCACTATAACCTCCAATTGTTAGATTGGTGTTGTTGACACTTTGCGACGAACCAATCATTGTATATCCAGCATTGACATTATTCTTAATGTAGGTATTGTACCCACTTTGTAAGTCCCAAAGTGAAGTATTGTAAGCGCTGCCGTTTTTGTACAAACTACCGCTTTGATAAATATTACCACTAATGACTAAAGGATGAGAAAAAGAATTTGCCCCCCCGAGACACAATTTGGTGGGGAATTTTGAGCTGGAATTGGGATTAATATAAAAAGTGTTGTCGGGATGGACAATTTTTGAAGCTTTGATATCACCGGCTACACTCAGAGGATAGCCAGTGGTAGCTGTGTCGCCGTTTACTCCTAATAAATAAAGACTTGAACTACTGTTGGGATCAACATAATAAGATGGATCGACATTATCGATTAATTGTGTGGCGGTAATATCACCCGCAAAGGTTGTGTTACCGTCGTTATGGATCCGCACTCTGGTTGAATCGCCGATTTTCAGATCAATCGTTCCGATACCATCTTCATCGGCGTCGGCAATTATCGGAGCGGTTCCGGTGTTGGCAATAGCGCTGGCGGCGCCGCCCATATCGGCGCTGTTGAGAATTGAGCTGTCGGCAAACATTATTCCGCCGCTGCGCACCCTGATGTTGCCGTCAATATCGAGCGCCTGGGTTGGCGTTGCTACATTAATTCCCATTTTTCCGTCACCGGTAACTTTTACATAATCCGTTCCGTCAGCGCCTTCGATCAGCAGTTTGTCATAGTCATCGGTGGGAGTCTTGATATGCAGCGCAGCTTCCGGGACGTGCGTGCCGATACCTATATTGCCGATCAATGGAATGACATTGGCGCTGCTGTACAGCGACATCGCCGACGGAGCGCGGGTAAGTTTCAGGCGCGGCGTCATTTCAGTTCCGCCTTCAGCAGCTATTCCAACCCAATAAGTTGTATCGAACGGCACAGCGTCCAGGGAGGCGACTGAGCCGAGCTCGATACTGAAAACACCGTGAATAATTTGAACATCATTCTGAATTTCCGACCAGATTTCCGAACCGCCGCTTGCCTGTTCATACAACTTGAAGTTTAATTGATAAGAACCGTCGTCAACTGTTTTACCCAGCACATCCCTCAGAACACCCTGTACGGAAAAGGTCTGGGCGGACATTTGCATTGAAAACAGCAATAAAAATGCAATCACGATCATTACACTTCGCTTCATGATATGATTCCTCCTAAAATAAAATATTTTTTGCTAATTTTTTTCATGAATATATTCTCTTGGTAACCGTTTACAGCTCAAAATTAGAATAATAAAGTCTAAAGCCAAAAGCCCAAAAGTAAAAGTCAAATGTGTCTTGATTTGTAACATTTATCTTGATTTTGAAGTAACTATAGATTTTGCTATCATTTTTATCAATTCTCTATTTTCTTTCAATAAAAATACAAGTATTGTGTCGGATTTTTCAATTAGTTGTGTTTTTTCAATCAAATGCAGCCAATATAAAGATTCTTTAAGTTCTTTTCCCGTAGGGATCCCTTTG
>JAGLWX010000476.1 GCA_023133185.1 Fidelibacterota bacterium | reverse complement strand
CCAAAACCAGTACTTACTCACAATTCAATCCTTTCATTTTTAAACGGGTAGTAATTTACAGATAAAATTCAAAACCTCTATCAAGAATACGTTTTTTTTATTCTCCATAAAACTTGTATATTCGGTTTGGATACGATAGTAATAAGTAATGAAAGGAGTCAACAATGTCCAATGGTTCACATCGCAAATCGAACAATTTTTGGATCGGGCTGGCGCTGGTCATTCTCGGCGTCATTTTTCTGAGCGATACATTTCATATTATCCGTTTCGGTCGCCTGATATCCAACTGGTGGCCCCTGATTCTGATTATTGTCGGCGTTACGAAATTAAGCGGCAAAGATTCAAAAGGTGGCTGGATACTTATAATTGTAGGAATAATTTTACAACTTACGACACTGCATATCGTCGGCTGGCACTTTATCGGACGGCTCTGGCCTGTGATCCTGATCATCATCGGAATAGGGCTCCTTCTCAGACGTTCTTCATCCGATAGCTGCTGCGGAAAGGATTTTACAGAAAGTTCAGAAGATATGCTTGAATTCGACGCTATCTTTAGCGGAACTGAAAAACAGATCACATCACAAAAATTCCGCGGCGGTGAAATCAGCGCCATTTTCGGCAATATAAAACTTGATCTGAGAAGTGCCAAAATAGTCCCTGAGGGGTGTACTCTGACCGCCGATTCCATATTCGGATCGATAGAGATATATGTATCACCCGATGTCATGGTGAATCTGCAAGGTTCGCAAATCCTTGGCCGCTTCGACAATCGCACTAACAGTGTGGAGGGTGGTCCAACTATGACCATTAAGGGCGACGCCATTTTCGGGAATATTCGTATTTCGAATTAATCTATTCATTCACCTGACAGGTGTAATCGCTTCTACGCTGCGGCGTTGAGACAGGCAAAATCTTTGTTGGTGTCAACGCGGGAGCATGGACGCCAGTTAACGAAAAGGAAAATCGGGATAAAGAGTCCGGCAGATCATTTTTAGTTGCAAGTATTAAAATTATTTATTAGAATGGAATGTCATGACGGCGTATGCAACTTATAAGACAGTATTACCAGGTTATCCGGGAACAAAGCAAAGAAATATTGGGAACTCGCTTATGGAACAGTTCGGCAACCTGGTCTTGAAGATTAGATTATATGGGATAAAAATGTGCAAATAGAGACATCAATTTAGGATGAATTGTGCAGGATAATCATTATGGTAGCGTCTAAAGAAACTGAAATAACCTCATTTTGAGATATTAAGATGGATAAATTTAGTAAAGTGGATAGAACAGTTATTAATAAAGTTAAAATTTCAGAAGCAAAAAATGATTTTCAATTTTGGCAAAGTCAACCTATTGAATTTCGATTAGAGACCTTAGAAAATATAAGAGAAGAATATCACGGGTGGAGATATGGCTTTCAACAAAGATTTCAGAGAATTTATTCAATTATTAAACGATCATGAAGTACTCTACCTTGTCGTAGGTGGTTATGCAGTAGCATTTCATGG
>JAGLWX010000475.1 GCA_023133185.1 Fidelibacterota bacterium | reverse complement strand
GGTGGTTGTCTGACGGCGGTTGGAACGGCATCGGATTCGATCATTTTTTCATCAGCCGGCGGTAATTCTGGTGATTGGCAGGGAATCCAATTTTATGTGAGTACAGATTATGGAGACAGTACTTCAGCGATGACATATTGTGTCGTAGAGAAAGCCGAATATGGCATAAATGTAAACAATGCCGACAATGTTCATTTACATCATATCGATATTCGTAATAATTACAACAACGGGTTGGTGTTATCTCAGGCGAATTTGAGCATCGAAAATTTTAAGATATCCGGTAATAGCGAATGTGGTATTGAAATTACAAATGGACAGTTAACAGCTAACAACGGGACGATTAAAAATAATAGTGATGCCATTAAATTAGGCGCAAATGCCGGGATTGACGGCAATGCCGTGATACTTAGCGGTAATTCACGGGATTATGTCAATGTCTCGACCGCCTCTGTGAGTAGTGGATATGATATTATTTGGGGATTGTCGGTTGAGTATCTCGTTGAAAATGATGACCTGGATATAACCGGAATACTGCGCATTAAAAAAGGTGTAACTGTAAAGTTCAACACCGGATATGGAATGACAGTTGGTGGTTCCTATTCTGCCGGAGTTATTATCGCTGAAGGAGCGGCTGATAGTGCTGTCACATTTACTTCAAAAACCGGCAATAGTGGTGACTGGAAAGGTATCCAGTTTGAATCCGGTTCGGATAATGATCAGGCGAGCGTTTTAAGCAATGTGATTATTGAGAATGCCGGAAAGACTAATTCTCACAGCGTGGAAGCAGCCCTATGGTTGGATAATTTAACCCAGCATCCGCCTGTGATCGATGCAGTGACTATTCGTAACACGGTTGGAAGATCGATATATAATGCCAGCAATTTTGGATCGTTAGCCGGTTTAGGATATCTGGAATTGGATAACAATACAATTCCTGACATATATACAAAAGGTAGTAACATATCGGCAACAAACAGCGTGCGTTTGCGCAAGTACACAGGAAGCGATTGGCATATAAGCAGCGATCTATACATTTATGATGACACTTTAACAATAGATCCGGGTGTTACATTAAAGTTTGCTGATAACGCTGGTTTGATCATTGCAAATACATCCGGTCAAAATGGTTTTCTGAAAGCCATCGGTACCGTTGATAGCATGATCACTTTTACCAGTTTACTGGATACTGTTTATGGTGGTTGGAAGGGAATTTATTTTCGGGATATGTCCGATGCAGATGGCGCCAGTTCGACTCTGAAGTACTGCATTGTCGAAAGAGCCGGTACGGCAGCGTATGGCGCCAATATAAAAACTCGTAATACCAGCCAGCCAACCATAGACCATTGTATCATTCGCAATAGCGCCGGTTATGCTGTCTGGGTGGAAAATGGCGACGCTGCGCCTAAAATAAATTATTCAGATATCTATAGTCATAAAAGTTCATATATTTATAATGCATCGCCAATCATTGTCAATGCCACCAATAACTATTGGGGAACTATAAACGGCGCCGAAATCACTGCTTTGAAGGATGGTTCAATTAATTCCAATCCTTTTGCTCAACAGTCGGTATTTGCCGGTACTTCCGTGCTGGTTCCTTCCAGTAATTTAAGCGCTCAAACCAGCGGCAATACGATAACTGTGGCTTGGGATGCGTCTTTATCGACGAATGTGGCTAAATACTACATTTATCACAATAATGGTAGTGGAGGAGTTAATTATAATGTCGTAATTGATTCGGTTGCGGTCTCATCTACGCAATGGACTTCTGGTTCGCTTCAGGTGGGCACTGTTTATCGTTTTGGAGTGCGTTCGAAAAACACTGATGCTTATGTAGAACCAAATTTTTTCCTGCAGATAGATGCTCCTTGTGGTGGACAATTTGTCTCTGGAGAGATCAGCCAGTCTACTACCTGGACAAAATCACCGAATTCATACTACTTTGTGAATGGTGATATTACTATTAATGCTTTAAAAATTTTGAAAATTGAACCGGGTGTTACGGTTTCATTTATGGATAATTATGGGATTACTGTTGATGGTGGGCTTTATGCACTCGGCACAGCAACGGATAGCATTTTATTTACTTCGCTTAATGCGGTTCCCGCCGCCGGTGATTGGAAGGCGTTAAAATTCAACCTTTCCAGTTTTCCGGATACGAATAGAATTAAATATGCAAGAATTGAATTCGGTGGTGAAAGTGGCGAGTCCATAGGTGCCCTTCATATCGATAACGGTAAAGTGGATGTTAGTCATTCAATTATAACAAACAATGATTTTTCCGGAATTACCCTATTGGATGGAGAATTAAACCTCGATCAAAGCCATATAACAAGAAGTAATCAAGGAATTCGTGCTAATGGCGGTTCGCTAGACTTGGTGAACTGTGATATATATGACAATGATAGTTATGGACTATACCATGTTTCCGGCGGTATCGATTCTCTGCAAAATTGCCGATTTTATAAAAATGCCAATACTGCTATATATTTCCATGGCGATCGATTAGCGATTCTGGATTCAACTGCCATCTATAATAACAGTCAAATTGGTCTTGAGATCAATGGTGACCTAAAAATGGATCACACATTTATCGAGAATAATACTTCTGGTAATACTAATTTTTCCGGTTTACTGTATAAGGATGGGCTTTTGGATATATCTCATACAAAAATTTCTGGCAATGCAATCGGCGCCAAGATCCAGGCTGCAACTACCGGATCTTATATCCGGAATAGCCGCATTGAAAGCTCCGGACTGAACGGTATCGAGATTAGTACGGCAAATGTTAGCTTAGAAAATGATATCATCCAAAATAATAACCAGTACGGTGTTATTTTAAACGGTGCAGCTACGGTGAAACGCTCACTTGTTCAGCAGAATGATGTTGGTATTAAAACCAGCAGCACACCGACGATAGATTTTAATAATATTGAAAACAATTATACCTTTAATATTCAAAATGATGGTTCAAATGATGTTGATGCCCGTTATAACTGGTGGGGCAGCGCCACCAGTAGCGACATCAGTTCCGGTATTTGGGATAAAAATGATAATAGTAATCTGGGTACAGTTCAATATCAACCTTTTTTAACTGCTAGCGTGGATATCAGTGATGAAGTTGCTCCATCTGGATTAGTGTTGATCTCGCCTGAGGACCAGGAAGCGCTTGGAGTTACACAACCGACGTTTCATTGGCACAGTGCGACTGACGCGTCTGGTATATTATGGTATAAGTTGTTCGTAGATAATATTCTAACAGCAACAATTTCTGATACTTTCTATCAAATAACATCAGCTTTGAGCGGTGCAACCCATACATGGTATGTAATGGCTTGTGATTCTGTCGGAAATACTTCAGCCTGTGAAGCTTGGACCTTCTATTTGGATAGTACGCCACCAAATACATTTTACTTAAAAACTCCATCCAATTCATCAATTGTTTCATCAACGCCAACGCTCAGTTGGTATTCCAGTTACGATGCTGGTTCGGGGATTGCTAAATACCGAATCTATCTGAATGATTTACTGATTGATAGTGTTGCTGCTTCAGAGACATCCTACACCTTTACCGACAGATTATCAGTGGGTAGCTACACCTGGTATATTGAAGCGGTTGATAATGCCGGTAATACTCAGGTTTCCAATGAAACACGTTCATTTACCGTCAGCAGGGAAGGTGAATTTTATGTAGAAATTATCGGCAATTATGACGAAAGCAGGGATACGGTACTAATTGATTATCATATCAATCAACCTAATAATCTTGCGGTGAGTCTCACGGCTTATTATCGTTTGAATAGCAGTGCAAGCTGGCATAATGCCACACTAATCGGGGACTATTCAAATATCCAATCCGCTGACTTCGATAGTACGGTACAATGGAATTCCCGGCAGGATTTACCTGATGTAGATAGTATAAACATAGGATTCAAAATAAGTGCGGATGACGGAAGCGACACTGCTTCCGATAGTATTACTATTCATATTGATAATAACAGGATACCCGAAATTACGATAAATCCGATTACTGCCGATCAATCCGGTGACGTTAACATCCAATTTACGGTGACGGATATGGAAAATGACAGTCTCCAGCTATTGCCAATGTATTTGGATCCTTCGAATGATGGCTGGCATTCCGCAACAACCAGTGGTGTTACTGCGGGAAAGTTGTCGGTTTTAGGTAATTTGATCTGGCACAGTAAAACCGATTTACCCGATGCACTTGGTAATATTTCTTTTAAAATTACCGTATTTGATCTTGATGAAGGCGATACCGATACACTTATAATTCCTTTGGATAATCTTGGTGCTCCATCAATCGTAATCCTTTCAAATATTAGCGAAGAGGTCAAAGGCGACATAAGCTTTGATTATAAAATCGATGATGCGAATAAAGATACTGTTGGAATATTAGCCGAATATTCACTGGATAATGGCGCTAACTGGAATTTGGCTTTTGTCAGTGGAGACACCAGCCGGTTGGATAGTACCCTTTACATGGGAACATTAATTTGGCATTCTGCTATCGATGCTGCTGGCGTAGATGCATCTTTAACACGTTTCCGCTTAACTGGCTATGATCAACATTTTGGGCTACCGGCTGTAACCAGTACATTTCACCTCGATAACAATATGCCGCCGTCAGTTCTTTCAAATCTGGTTTACCAGGAATATAGCGGGAATATTGCGATTCCGTTTGTCATAAATGATGCAGAAGGTGATACTATCACTCT
>JAGLWX010000474.1 GCA_023133185.1 Fidelibacterota bacterium | reverse complement strand
AATTATATAAAAACCCAAAAGATGGTGTTTTTGAGATAGTGTAAACCTTCCGAAGTTTATAAAAGGAGAAACTTCATGAAAAAGATATTCACATTGAAATTACTTATTATTTTTCTTATACCTTATTTAATTGCCACTGCTCAAGTTATTCCAACAAATGAATGGGTAAACTTTTTTAGTGCTGTTACCACTTTTAATGGCAATCCGGTTGCCACTGGTTCCGTAATTAGTGTTTTTGACCCCGATGGTATCTGTTGTGGTGCTTTTTCAGTGCATACAGAAGGACAATATGGGTTTTTAGCAACTTACAGAGATGATTCCTACACATCTGAAGTTGATGAAGGGGCTGAACCAGGCGATACACTAATATTTTACATCAATAATCATATAGCATTGATTTTAGGACCCGGGAATCCAATTTGGACAGCCAATGGAGATGTTATTGAACTTAATCTTGAGGGATATTCAAATTATGCACCGGTCATTACCGGATTTCCGGATACCCTCACTTTTCATGCCGATTCAACAATCACTTTAAGACTGAACGATTATGTACAAGACATCGACGATCCGGATTCGACTCTACATTGGTCGGTAACTGGCAATGACTCTGTGATAGTCGAGATAGATGATGCCTCAAATATAGCTGTATTGTCAGCGCCTCTGGATTGGTCAGGAACTGAAATCCTCATTTTTACTGCTATGGATGATAGCTCGTCATATGACAGTGATACTTTAGTAGTTCATGTGACGCCATTTGTTGGAGTAAAGGGTGATGAAGTTCTACAAATTCCAAAGGATTATTTTCTCTCTCAAAATTATCCAAATCCTTTTAATCCGCAAACAACTATAGAATACGGCATTCCAGAGCACAACTATGTTTGCATCAGAATATATGACTTACTCGGAAGGGAAATAAAGACAATAGTAAATGAAGAACAAGAAGCAAAATATTATAAGATCATTTGGGATGGTAAAGATCAATTTGGCAATAAAGTTTCAACCGGAATGTATTTTTATCAGATAGTGGCAAGATCTAAAGAAAAGACTTTTACAAAAACAAAAAAATTGCTTTTATTACAATAAAGAATTGTCATTCATATTATCCTTCAGAAGGATAAAAAATACACTCAAAATGGAATTTGCGTAAGATATGTAGTAGGGTTAATCTTAACCTTAATCTTAACCTTAATCTTAACCTTGTTCTTGACCTTATTCACTTTTCTCTATTCACTAAATGAATGATTTTCTAAATTATGTCCATTATGAATCGATTAAAAAATATATCTGTCTTGTGTCTCTTGTCTCTTTTCTTTTGTCTTTCTGCTCAATCTCAGATTTACATTTCTCCATACGATCCGGTTTATGAGGACTTGCGCTACCTGCAAGTGGGCGGAACACTGGGCTCAATCGACCTGAACCAGCTGCCGGCGCTATCGGACCAGGTATCTGAAACTGTCCGGTTAGATCTGCGTTCAGAGTCAATATCCCAAACCCAGCGTTTTCTTCTGAATCAAATACGAACAGCCTACACCTTCGGCGATACCGGTCAGAGCAGCGGTTTGCTTAATCGCCTGTTGGAAAAGGTATTTGTAAATAGCATCAAAGAGCCGCAATTCTATCTTGGAATGCGAACTGACCTGACGACAGTAACCGATCCGGGTAAACTGTACCCGGAATTAAGAACATTTGGCGCGGTCATATTGCCTTATGGGATCAGTGTTGTTAATGTTATGACTATCGATCCCTACGCCACGGAAAATCCGGATTATATCGGCAAGGAATGGCGGGGATTATCGGGCTATACGGAACAGGCTTATTTCCTATGGCAGACGAAATTCAGCCGTTTTACTTTTGGGCGCAGTTATATCATCAACGGTCCCGGTCGCAACAGCAGCCTGATGTTTTCCGGCGCTGCCCGTCCGATGGATCAGATGCGGCTGGAATTTTTTCACCGTCGCTTCAGTTATCAAACGATAATAGCCCAGCTGGATCCCATAGCAGATGCTGATCGTTACCTGACCAGTCACCGGCTGACCGTCTATCTGAAACGGCTGCAACTGTCTGTTACGGAAACTATTCTCTATGGCGGCGTGAATCAACGCCTGGAATTCGCCTATCTGAATCCATTTCTCTTTTTTCATGGGGAACAGATGAACGGTCCCGGCTTGAACGGTAATACTCTGGGATCGGTTGAACTGACCTATTCCGGTAACAAATGGTGTGCATATACTGAGATTCTGATCGATGATATTCAGTTTGACAAAGCTGTGCCCGGTGATCTGGAACCCAATGAGATTGGTATTGTCGCCGGATTTGATCTGGTGGATCCTTTTGGAGTGGATGGATTGTATGTTGGCGCCGAATACAGCGCTCTGACCAATCGTACTTACAAGACCGCCAGTCCCTATGAATTCTACATACACCGTAAAGTGCCTATCGGGTATCCCTTAGGCAGCGATCTGGACCGCTGGGATTTGGTGTTGAAGAAATACCTGCAAAACTGGCAGGCGATTTTGCAATTTGACTATCTGCGGCGAGGAGAAGGTGAGATAGATGTTCCCTGGGATGCGCCCTGGATGAATAATACTGTTGAACAGGGTTATGACGAGCCTTTCCCAACGGGAATTGTCGAAAAGACTGCCGATATTGGTCTGGAGCTTCGCTGGCTGCCGAGCTACAATCGTTATGTTTTTCTACGATTAAATCTTCAAAACATTCAAAATATTGCCCACACGGCTGACGACGAACAGAATGTGATTGTCACACTGGGACTGCATTGGGATTTCCGGTTTGAGATTCATTAACCGCTAATTTCACGAATTACACTAATATGTTTTTACTACAGATGAACAAACAGCCTTGTATTATGCGAACTAATTTTCAACATTGATTATACGGAAAATCATAGAATATGTTGAAGCAGTTTATAATATCTTTGTTTTTCTGTGTTTATCTGAGGCAAATAATCAAATATAAAACTTGAGTTAATCAGGAACTGATTGACTTTAGTTCGAAGGAAAAGGGAGCAGGGGAGCAGAGGAGAAAGGGAGGGATAAGAAATTAGAAATTAGAAATTTGATATTTGATATTTGCAATTTGAAATTATAAGGAGTGCCCACCTCCCCAGCTGTCATTCCCTCAAGGAGGTCTCTGGTGAGATGAGGAGCTTGCGACGAAGAATCTCCGTAGTCCAATGCGATCGAAATGGAAAGGTTAAGATCAAGATCGAGATTAAGACAGGGAAATTTGCGCATCCCTTTTGGAAAATCTTCAATCTTAAATTCTCAGTCATCATAAACAGTGACCAATTACCAATGACTACTAAACCAATCAATCAACCATTGAATAATCATATATACCATTTGATATTTCAATGTAAATATATTAAAATATGAGCATGAAATTAGTTGATAGAAAAAAAGACTTAACGGGAATATTAAAACTGCTCAGTATTTTTCCTGTCACCGCGATTTTAGGCGCGAGACAGTGTGGAAAAACAACCCTGGCAAAGCAAATTACTCACGATCACTATTTTGATCTCGAAAATCCACGTGATTTTGTAAGATTTGAACATCCCCAGTTAACTCTTGAAGATTTAGAAGGACTGATTGTAATAGATGAGATTCAAAGGAAACAGGATTTGTTTCCGTTATTACGCTATCTGGTTGACAATAAACCAAAACAGAAGTATTTGATACTTGGCAGTGCGTCTGGAAAACTTATAAGACAGAGTTCCGAATCACTTGCAGGGAGGATCGGTTATTATAATTTAAGTGGTTTTCAAATAAGCGATATAGGCGTCGAAAAAGTAGAAAAATTATGGTTAAGGGGTGGATTGCCGAGATCATTTTTAGCAGGTGATGACGAGCAAAGTGTACTGTGGAGAGATAATTATATTACAACTTTTTTGGAAAGGGACATACCTCAGTTAGGGATTAATATTCCGGCGCGTACTTTACGGAGATTTTGGATAATGCTTAGTCATTATCACGGTCAGATAATAAATTTTTCTGAAATAGGCAGATCATTTGGAATATCCGATATGACTGTTAGGAAATATCTTGAAATTCTGGAAAGCACATTCATGATCAGATTGCTTCAGCCGTGGTATGTTAATATTGGAAAAAGGCTTGTCAAACATCCTAAAATCTTTTTAAGAGATTCAGGTATTTTTCATTCATTAATGTCAATTTCAAGCAGGCAACAGCTATTTACTCATAACAAGCTTGGCGCTTCCTGGGAAGGATTCGCCTTAGAATGCGCTTGTAGGGAATTGAATCTGAAAAACGAAGAAGTCTATTTTTGGAGAACCCATAGCGGCGCCGAGTTGGATATGTTATGGCAGAGCGGAGGAAAATATTGGGGCGCTGAATTTAAATTTATGGATGCTCCCCATTTATCGAAGTCGATGCAAATATCCGTTGATGATCTGCATTTAGAGCATTTATGGGTGATCTATCCTGGTAAAGCGGAGTATAAAATTACAAAAAATATCACGGCGCTGCCATTATCGTCAGTTCGGATAATTCGTAATTGTACAAACACAAGTTCGAAGGCGGTGTGATGAAGTAATCTTTGCGAAAGTTCGTTCTTAGTAATGCGAAAGATATATGTAAATTCCGTAGATCTCTTTTAGATAACTTTCGCAAAGTTTGTCTCTCCTAAACCGGCTACAATCCTCAGCCTTAACCTTAATCTTGATCTTGACCTCAACCTTGACCTTAATGACTAATAAACAATCTATCCTGCGTCTTGTCCAGCGTAACGTAGTGAAAACGGAAGCATTGATCTTAACGCCCCGCTTTGCTCAACATCCAGCATTCCCAATTGAAATAAAAATTCCGTATATTCTCTCCGTTTTGTAACCAGTTTGAGACAAAGGAAAAACCATGAAAATTGACCTGATCGTGGGCGCTCGCCCCAACTATATGAAAGCCGCACCCCTATACCGGGAATTCCGTAAGTACCCGGACAAATTCCAATGCCGCCTGGTACACACCGGTCAGCATTATGATGAACGCATGTCCGATATCTTTTTCCGTGAACTGGAACTACCTGAACCCGATGTTTACCTGGGTGTCGGTTCGGGACGGCACGGCGAACAGACCGGCAAGATCATGATCGAATATGAAAAAGCCGTTCTAAAAGATCGTCCCGATTTGATATTAGTAGCCGGGGATGTCAACTCCACTGTCGCCTGTTCACTGGTAGCAGTGAAGCTGCATATCAAGGTGGGACACATCGAAGGCGGATTGCGCAGCCGGGACTGGACTATGCCTGAGGAGATTAACCGCATTGTGACCGACAACATTTCCGATTATCTCTTCACCACCAGCCGGGATGCCGATGAGAACCTCCGGAAAGAGGGCATTCCTGTGGAAAAGATCCACTTTGTCGGTAATACCATGATCGATTCGCTGCAATACTATCTCCCGAAAGTTGACCGTCGAACGATTCAGTCTCAATTAGGCGTAAAACCCGGCAAATATATTCTGATCACCCTGCATCGTCCCTCTAATGTGGATCAGGACGAGGTTTTCCGGGGATTGTTTGACATCCTGGAACAGATTCAGGAAAAAATTCCGGTGGTGTTTCCCATGCATCCCCGTACTCGTAAGATGCTGAGTGAATTCGGCATGAGCCGCTATCTAAAACTGCCCAATTTGATCATTACCGAACCGCTGGGCTATCACGATTTCATGAAGCTGCAGAAAGACGCTAAACTGGTTCTTACCGATTCCGGAGGTATTCAGGAAGAAACTACCGTGCTGGGTGTACCCTGCCTGACTCTGCGTAAAAATACCGAACGTCCCATAACAGTCCAGGAAGGCACCAACGAACTTGTCGGTCCCTATCCCGATAAGATACTGAAGCGGACTCTGGCTATTCTCGGTGGAGAGAAGATCGACGGACGTATTCCCGAATACTGGGACGGTCATGCGGCTGAACGTATCGTTGCTATCCTTATGCGTGATTCGTGATTTGTGGCAAGTAAATCGAGAATGGTTTTAAAGGTTGTAAAGGTTTTCTCTCTTGTCTCTATTGAAGTTCACTTTTTATTGGCACTTCAGCGTATATCGTTTTAACTTAATGTAACATGGAAAAAATCAATAAATCGTTTATCATTCTGCTGTTTCTTGTTTTAACCTGTTTTACCTGTGAAAAGGGACTAGAACCTGTGGAAGGCATTCAGGGCACTGTGTCCTTTCCGGTGGATTCACTTACCGGCGCCGTGATCTGGCCTGACAGCCTCCGGGGAGCCTTCGTGATCATCGCTGAATTTCAGTATCCCCTGTACAACTCTATCGATTCCCTTTTTGCCCATCTCGTGACCTACAGCGATCCTCTGGATACTTCAGAAAAGGAACAGGACTATTTTATTCAACTGAA
>JAGLWX010000473.1 GCA_023133185.1 Fidelibacterota bacterium | reverse complement strand
TTCTTACCTCTCGATAGCCTGGCGGCTCACCCTGAATATTTTATACCAATCGGACTTTATACTCCTCCGGGTTCAACCCTTCCAATGGGCACCTTTGGAGTCTGGGAGGATGAACTTACCGAGGATATTGATATCACCGTTGATTACGATCTGGAGTTGCCCTTTTGATGCGAAATTACTCTCCGAGGCACTGGTGTATGTTGGTATTTTTCTTGTGGATCAGTGTTCCGATCCTGGCTCAGACCGGCAGGATCGCGGGCAGGATCAGTTCCGCCGTCGATAATAAGCCCCTGCCCGGTACTAATGTAATCATCCGGGGTTCACTGTTAGGAGCAGCCACCGATCTGGGAGGTGAATATTATATCGATGGGGTTCCCGCCGGAACCGTAACCCTTGAAGCGCTCAATATCGGTTTTCAGCCCAAAAGGAAAACGATTACAGTTACTCCCGGTGAAACCGTCCAGGTGGATTTTCAACTGCAAGCAAAAGTGCATAAATCCCCGGAGATTGTTGTAACCGGTACTAAGCGGGCTTCCCGTAAGATGGATTCCCCGGTGACTATTGCGACGATCAGTGAGGATCAGATCAGGCTGCGCAATCCTGTTACCATTGCCGATGTATTGCCCTATGAATCGGGTGTGCAGATCATCGATGGTCAGCTTAATATCCGCGGCAGCAGCGGTTATGCCCGGGGTGCCGGTAGCCGTGTACAGATTCTGGTGGATGGATTTCCGGCGATTGCTTTTGATAACGGCGCCATATACTGGGATGCCATTCCGGCTCAGAATATCGAACGCATCGAGATTCTCAAAGGTCCCGGATCGGCGCTTTACGGTTCCAGCGCCATGGGTGGCGTGGTCAATATCATTACGAGGCAAATTACATCGACTCGTAAGAGCGATGTGACCCTGGGAGGCGGTATCTATGCTAAACCCGGCGATGAACGTCAGGTCTGGACCAACCGGCCCATGTTACAGGAAGATTGGCGGGTGCAGCATGAGCAACGGTTTGGGCGTTTGGGATTTGCCCTGGGCGTTGGTCAATCTATTTCCTCCGGGTATCGTCAGAACGGCTGGTATCGACGGACGCTCCTTAATGGTCGTTTGGAATATGCCTTGCTTGATAATCGCAGTCTGATGTCTCGAATTTTATATATTAATGATAGCCACGGTTCTTTTACCCAGTGGCGCAGCTCCATTAAGCCCTTTCATACTCCTTTCAATACCGTGGATGATCAGGTACTGACCAATAAGCTGCAGTGGTCAACCCTTTATAACCATATTGTCTCCGCCAGGCATTCCCGTCAGCTGCGCCTGAATGTGTTTCGAACCAGTTTCGATAACGATATGGCGAGCAATACCAGCGCTGCCACATCTCAATCCCTTAGCGGAGAGGTTCAGTTGGATTACCGTCCGGGGGAGAGTTACTATCTGACAGCCGGTCTGGACGCCAGCATCAATCAGGTACGGTCGGATATCTGGGGGGATCATAGGGGAACTGATCTGGCGCTGTTTCTCCAGAATGAGATGAATATATTAACGTTGATCGGTCTGACCGGCGGACTGCGCTGGGATATACATCGCATCGATGATGCGAGTATTCAGAGCAAAGTAAATCCCAAATTCGGTCTAACGCTCAAACTTCTGGAGCAGCTGACCCTGCGGGGTTCTCTGGGCTGGGCATTCCGGGCGCCCGTCGCGGCGGAAATGTTTATCGAAACCCAGCAGTATCTTTTCCAGGTGAAACCCAATCCCGATCTGCAATCCGAGACCAGCATTGCCGGAGAAGTGGGACTCTACTGGCAAACTTACTTCCTGACGCTGGATGCGGCGATTTTCCACAGCCATTACGAGCAGCTGATCGAACCAATCCTGGATCCTGATGATCAGAAGATCCAGTTCCGCAATATCACTGAAGCCGTGATTCAGGGGGCTGAGATCACTGTTGACTGGAAATGGCCGTTTATTCCGGCAAGCAGTCGGGTTAGCTACACCTATATCGATCCTCGTGATCTGACCGCTGACGATGTCCTGGCATACCGTCATCATCACTCCCTGGTGATCAGCGAGCAACTGATTCTTTCCGACCGTCTATCTCTGGGAATAGATTACCGCTATCTAAGCAAAATGGCACGGGTACAGCTCTTTCCGGAAAATTCCAAGACTGGCGCCGATCAGCGGGTTCCCATCCATCTGTTTGGAGGATTCTGCAATATACACCTCAATAAATCTCTGAACCTGAGTCTGAGCGTGGAAAACCTCTTTCAGTACAATTATGTCATGGTAGAGCGCAATATGGGACCGTTACGGCTGGTCAAACTGCGCATGAATTATGCTTTTTAGTAGTGAGCATTAAGGAAATCAAAAATCTATCATCGAAAATCTAACATTGAAAATTAATTCTGATGACTAAACCAGCGCTTCTAATTCTTGTGGACATCGACGGTACCCTGATCTCTCCGGGAATGGCGCCGCGTCAATCTCTGGGAGAAGCCATTCAGCGTATAACCGGGAGAAATATTAATTTCGAAGTACATCATCTTGCCGGCTATACCGATCCCGGCATTGTCGTCAATGCACTGGAACGCCTGGGAATTTCTGCGACGGAACGGGATAGGCTTGTTGATCGTATATTAGTGCAATATTTGGAAATTCTGGCGAAGCGCTATCCTAACAGCAACGAAAAATATCTCTTCCCGGGAGTGATCGATCTGCTGAACTACTTGCAGAATGTTCGTTACCGTGTAGGACTGATCACCGGCAATATGGAAAAGGGTGCGGCAATCAAGCTAAAATCCTTTGGCTTGCTGGATTATTTCAGTTTTGGGGTGTACGGCAGTGATCATCACGATCGGGATCAGTTACCCCTGATCGCTCTGCAGAAAGTACGGCAGCGCTTTGATGAGAGTTATTCTCCCTTGCAGGTTGTGATTATCGGTGACACCATCCGGGATGTCTGGAGCGCTCATCGCAACCGAATGCGCTGTATCGCCGTAATTCGTCATGAAGAACGCCGTGAGGCGATTGTTGCCGAATCTCCGGACCTGACCGTTTCGGGGTTTGAGAATATCAAAACGATTAAGACCTACCTGAAAACGCTTATAGAATGAAGTAATTTCCTTAGTGACTATTTGTGTCAGTAGAGTGCTCCAAACACAACAGAAATAATACTATAGTCCCTTACAAGTCATTTTCTTGTTTTTTTGTAAAAGTTTTTTGCATGATAAATGATCATTATTCAAATCAAATCAGATACTTGATAATTGATATTGTTTTTTTCTTATCCAGTATCCAGCAACCAGTATTACTTTTAAATCTTTTCCTTTTTGATTCTGCCTGCCCCTTCGGGGCATGTCCCTTTGGAGTAATTTGATATTTAATATTTGCAATTTGAAATTTGAAATCTATTTTTTAACTTTTTTGGTTCCGCCTGCCCCTTCGGGGGCTTGTCCGGGTTAGGGGAATCACCCGCCTGACCGCATCGATCACAGTACCATCCACCCATTTAATGATCGCTACAATTTCTTCACCAAGATTGGGTTTTTCCGGAATACCGCAAATCTTTTCAGCCTCGTCTTTCAGTTTTTCAATGGGTTTAATGGGCAGGTTGGAATCTTTCAGCGCATCTAATAGATCTTTACGGCGTGGATTAATGGCGATACCACGCTCAGTGACGATGACATCGATGAGTTCACCGGGACCCGTGATGGTAGTAACTTCATCCCGGATAACGGGAATGCGATCCCGGAAAAGGGGAATCGGCAAGATAACGGTTTTGCTGAAAAGGCAGTTTTGCCAGCCGCCGATACCATGCAGCAAATAACCATCGGAGTGGGTATTAACATTGGCGTTGAAATGGACATCTACTTCGGTGGCGCCTAATATTACGATATCTACCAGCGATGCAAAATTTCCTTTGCCGTGATAATTGTAGCTGGTAAAGGGACTTGTATCCACATGCCTGGGATTTTCCCGCATGGAGCGAACCCCTTCCAGATCGAAAGTTTGTCCATCGAGTAAGTAATCCACCAATCCCTCTTCTAACATTTTAACCAGGTACTGGTTGCTGCCGCCCCGGGCGAAACGCGCTTTAATATTTTTTTCGCGCATTATCTGTTCAAAATAATAGGCAATTGCCAATGATGTTCCTCCGGCGCCCGCTTGAAATGAAAATCCGTTTTTGATCAAACTGGCTTCCTGACACAGCTGGGTGGTAAGCTCGGCGATCAGGAGTCGGTCGGGACTTTTTGTGATTCGGGTTGTGCCTGAGACGATTTTTTCCGGTTCACCGATTTTATCCATTTTGACGACGTAATCAACGTAATTTCCCTGGATCTGCCAGGGGATGCAGGGGAAGTCAATCAGGTTGTCGGTGGCAACAATAACCTTGTGAGCGTATTGGGAATCCGCCAGGGCGAATCCCAGCAAGCCGCAGGCAGAGGGTCCGGTTAATCCGTTGGCATTGCCAAAAGGATCGGCTGTCGGCGCCGCGATCACCGCGATGTCGATCTGCACTTCGCCGTCCTGTACTGCCTGATAGCGACCGCCGTGCGAGCGTAAAACACCAACACCCTTCATTTTTCCTTCCGAACAGTAGCGTCCCAGAGGACCGTTCATGCTGCCTTCGATATGATGAACGGTACCGTTTTCCATATAATCGATAATCTCAGCATGACATGGAAAGGAGGCTGACGGGAACCAGATCAGGTCCTTAATGCCCAATTCAGAAGCTATCCGGAAAATCTCAACCGCCAGCAGATCACCGTTACGGAAATGGTGGTGGGTTGAGATGGTCATGCCATCTTTTAACCCGGCATTTACCAGAGCGGCTTTTAAATCCACAATCAATTTATTTCCAGTCGGAAAATCTGCGCAAGTAGCCACTGGTGGATTGTATTTTCGATAATCGGGTCTGTATTTTCCGACTCCCTGGAAAGGTATTTGCTTTTTACCATTTATTTCGGTAGGAACCAATCGTCCTAATGCATTTTTAACGAGTTTAGTTGTCATAGCTGCCTCTCCAATTTTCAGATAATTTTCCGGTTTCGATAGCCATATCAATGGTTTTTTGAGCCTTTTTCACAACAGGCGGATCGATCATCTTGGATCCCAGCGCCACAACGCCCAGTCCCTTTTCTTCGGCTTCGTAAAAGGCGGTCACAATCTTTTTAGCTTTTTCAATTTCTTTGTCGTCAGGGGCAAAAGTTTCATGAATGATTGGGACCTGGCGGGGATGGATGCAGCCCATGCCCTCGAAACCCAGGGATTTGGATTCCTTAACAACCTTTCGCAGCCCCTCTTGATCAGCCACATCGGAGAACACCGAATCAATCGCCTGAATGCCGGCAGCCCGGGCGGCGTTTACAATCACATTCCGTGCGAAGAAAGTTTCCTTACCTTCGGGAGTCCGTTGTATGCCCAGGTCGGCGGTATAATCCTCCAACCCGATGGCGAGAGCCACCACATTTTCCGATGCAGAGGCAATTGAATAGGCGTTCATGATGCCCCTGGCACTTTCGATAATCGGCATCAGATACACGGGATAATCCAATTGGTGGGACTTCAATATCTCCTGGATTTTTAGGTCTATTGCTGCCAATTGATCGGCGCTTTCGCATTTGGGCATCAGGATGAGATTGACATGTTGAGGCACCACAAATTCCAGATCTTTCAGACCGCGGGAATGCTGATTTATGCGGACCATCCGCTCGGCTCCATAAAAATCGTTCCGCCGTAGAGCATTACGCACTAATATACGCGCTTCATCCTTTTTAGCGGGCGCCACGGAATCTTCCAGATCCAGGATAATCCCGTCAGCCTGATGCAGACCGGCATTTATAAAAAGCTTGGGGGTGTTGCCGGGCAGATAGAGGCGGGAACGACGATAGCGGTCCCGTTGAGTACTGTAGCGGTTTTCCGGGATCAGTTCCGGCAGATATTCTTTATTTGTATCGGTAACCTTTTTTACGGCGGCTTCAATCCGCGCCATCATCACAAAGGGCAGCGCGCCGCTGTCTTCCAAAATAACTTTCGCATTCGGGATATCGAAAAAGTTCAGCATATCCCGGATCAACTGACGATTTTCCGTGCCAAACAGCCGGTCCACTTTACTTCGAATGTCCAGTTGAATGCCGCCGCTGTCGGTCAGTTCAATTTCAAAATAGCAATC
>JAGLWX010000472.1 GCA_023133185.1 Fidelibacterota bacterium | reverse complement strand
TTCAGTGGCATGATTTTAGCAAAATACAGGAATAGCCTAAAAAAATTGAACTCTCTGTGAAATATTCTTTGACGCTTATACATAAATTCCCTAATATCTACCTATAAATTGGATGAATTTACAAGCGACTATTTCCCATATCTGAGAAGCAATGAATTGACATGCGATTTGGTTTGCAACTATTGGACTGTGCCGAAATTGTCGCAGCATTTTCGAATAATTTTTAGATTTAACGCCCGATAAGGCTAATAAAGAACTTGAAGCAGTAAGGAGCACATATGGGAAAGACATTTACAGAAAAGATTTTAGGTCGAAAAGTCGGAAAAGACGTCGTTCCCGGCGAGATCATTGAGGTGGAACCCGATGTCGCCATGTCCCATGACAATACGGCGGCTATTTCCAAAATTTTTTATAACATTGGTGTTGAAAAGGTCTATAATCCCGAAATGCATGTGATCATTCTGGATCATTGCACACCGGCGGCTAATGAAAAGTTTGCCCGGAATCATAAAGTTATCCGGGAATTTGTGAAGAAACAGGGGATTCCGAATTTTTATGATATCGAGGTTGGCATTTGTCATCAGGTGATGCATGAAAAAGGTCACGTCTGGCCCGGAGCGCTGATCGTTGGCTCGGATTCCCATACCACATCCTACGGCGCTTTCGGTGCATTTTCCGCCGGGATCGGTCGCAGTGAGATGGCGGTGATCATGGCACGTGGTAAAATATGGTTGCGTGTTCCGGAAACAATACAGATATGGGTCGAGGGCGAGTTTCCGGAAGGAATTTCCTCCAAGGACCTGATGCTGAAAATTGCCGGTGAGATCGGCGCCGATGGAGCGCTTTATAAAGCGATTGAATTCTGCGGACCGACTATTGATAGAATGAGTGTTGCCAGCCGCTTCGTGTTGACTAATATGGCGGTGGAGATCGGAGCTAAAGCCGGGTATATGATTCCCAATGCCGAAACGTTGGAGTATCTTCAGGAACGGGTGAAAACGCCTTTTGACGTGGTGCAGTCCGATTCTGATGCTGACTTTGAAGCCGAATATAAATTTGATGTGTCTGATCTGGAGCCGATGATCGCAAAACCTCATACCGTTGATAATGTTGTTCCGGTTTCAGTGGTCAAAGGTACAAAGATTGATCAGGTCTTTTTTGGCTCCTGCACCAATGCTCGTGTTGAGGATTTTGAAGTTGTAACCAATATTCTGCGAGGGAAGAGAGTTTATCCTGAGGTACGTATGCTGGTTTTTCCGGCATCGGCTGAAGTTTACCTCGAAGTCCTCAAGCGGGGTTGGATTACCGATCTCGCTGAAGCTGGTTGTGTAATAATGAATCCCGGTTGCGGTCCCTGTATGGGCAACCATGAGGGCGTTCCCGCTGACGGTGAAGTTACCTTAGCCACTTCCAATCGTAATTTCAAAGGGCGTCTCGGTAACAAGGAATCCTTTGTCTATCTTGTTAGTCCGATGACGGCGGCGGTATCGGCGTTGACGGGGAAGATTGAAGACTTTCGGGAAACACGATAAATATCAAATTGTAAATATCAAATATCAAAGTACAAATTGTAAATAAAGGAGAGGTGCTGTGAATTCTGAAGAATTATCTGATAGATTTTTAGATTATGCTGCATCGATTATTATCTACAATCTGCAATCAAATATCTGCTTTCGCAAATCTGAAATTTTAAATTTATTTGCATTTTGAAATAAGGAGAATGAAATGAAAATAAAAGGAAAAGTCTGGAAATATGGAAACGACATCAATACCGATGTGCTTTTTCCCGGAAAATATACCTATACGGTGACCGATTCTAAGGAAATGGCAAAAATTGCTTTGGAAGACCTTGATCCTGAATTTGCAAAGAATGTTCAAAAAGGAGATGTGATCGTCGGCGGTACAAATTTTGGCTGTGGCAGCAGTCGCGAGCAGGCGGCATCCTGTTTGCTCTATGCCGGTGTTGGAGCAGTAATTGCCAAAACCTTTGCGCGCATTTTCTTCCGCAATTGCATCAACTTCGGACTGCCGGCGCTGACATCGGCGGAAGCCGTAGATGCCCTAAAACACGGTGAGAGCATCGAGATCGACACCGAAAAGGGTGAGATTCGCTGTAAAGCTGGTGTGTTTTCATTTCCGCCGTTGCCGAAAGAAATCGTTGGGATTTTCGACGCTGGTGGGTTAATTCCATATACTAAAAAACAGTTAGGGCTTGAGTGAAATCTTTTCTATTCAACTGGATTATTCCCCGGTCTCTTCACTCGAAGGATGTCCAGATTTCTACGGTCCGGGCGCAATACGGTCGAATCGGCGGATGGGTCAGCATTATTGCCAATATATTTCTTTTTGTCGCCAAA
>JAGLWX010000471.1 GCA_023133185.1 Fidelibacterota bacterium | reverse complement strand
GCACACAATCCCAATCCTCCGCAATATTAGACAAATGTTACACAATCTGAAACTTTTCCGTCATTGAATTGTCTAATTTGTATGAATACCTTGACGGCACGAACAATGATGACTATATTCAATTAGATATAAACAGGGTGACATCATGAAAAAATTATTTCTCAAAACCTTACTTTTAATACCCGGCATCTTACTTTTATCCGGTTGCTATACAAAATTGGCGGAACCTGTATCCCGTGAAGAATATTATTTGGAACAGGATACCACCCAATATACAGAACAGGACGAATCCTACGAAAACTATATGTTGGACTCTCCCGATCTTTCAGAATACAACCAGGGATACCGAGACGCCTACCGGGAATTTTTAAACAGTAATTTATGGTACGGATACAACCCCTACAGCAGCTTCTATCATCACAATCCTTACTGGTACTCTCCCTGGAGTTCTTACCATTCCTATTATCCGGGGTATTACGATCCCTTTTTCTATGATCCCTTTTATGATTGGGGTTATTACAGTTATGGTTATTATGATCCCTATCGTTATCGTAATTACGGCTATTACCATGACCCATATTCCAGATATTATTACAGCCATGGGTATTACTATCACGGGGGCGGCTATTATTATGGAGGATACACCAGCTCACAAACAATATCTGAGGGCAGGCAGCAGAAAAAAGTTGACAGACAACCAAAAATTAAATCCCCACCCGGTAATCAGATTAGCCGCATTCCAAATGATTTAAATTCCGACTTTCAGACCAGCCTGGACCTGCCGATGAGCGCAGGATCCGGAAGTACGGGATCGTCCGGCACGAGTAATGAGAATTATCCACCAATTGTCTCAAAACCATTTAATCCCGGTAATTCAAAAGAGGTAATAAGAAAACAACCGTCCAAAGAAAAGATAAAATCCGATGCCACAATACCAGGCATTCCGGGTTTTCAAAACAAATTATTACCGCCACCACCCGTAGGTTCAGAAGTAAAACGATCCCCCTCATCAAAGCTAGGCATTAAAAGAACCGGCAGCCCGGCGTCCAAACCAAAACCTAATATCAATAAGGAAACAAAGCCGGCAAAAAAATCCTCGTCAAGCCGGAAAAAGACAATATCAAGACCAACACGCAAATCCTCATCCGGTAAATCTTCCAGTAATTCCGGTAGCGCTCCGTCTTACCGAAGCCCCTCCAAAACCAGTTCCAGCCGTTCATCATCGGTCCGCAGTTCATCAGGCGGCAAGAGTTCCGGCAGTTCATCTTCCCGATCAAGTTCGTCCGGCAAATCATCATCCTCCAAATCCTCAAGTAAATCATCCAGCAACAGTAGCAAAAGGAGCAAATGAGTGACCTCTTTTCAAAAATATATCACCGGTTTTATTACAGTATCAATTCTTTTATCAACGAGTGTAGTTGCCCAGTTTTTTAATGAAGCAATGAGCAGCGAAGCCTTGCGTCCCTTCTGGGATGTTAATGGTATTGGAGCTTCCTCGTTTTCGTTACATAACAATTCCCTTATCTCACGGGATATTTCAACAACCTTTGAAAATCCCGCGTTTCTGACCAATATCCGGCGACCCAAAGCCGGCATTTCCATGTGTAATATCATTATCGATCAGCAATCTACGCTGGCGGAGAACAGCCAAGAATACGCCACCTCCTCAAATGCCGTACAACCTGATTACGTCGGTTTTGCTTATCCTGTTCCGGTATATCAGGGGAATATGGTATTGGCGCTCAGTTACACAACATCAGCCTATTATTATTCTACCTTGACAAGTAAAGGGACTGCGACCATTGATCTCGGTGATGTCGATGAAGAAATGGATATAGAGGAAAGCGGAATTATGAACACCCTGCGGTTTTCCGGCGCTGTAGAATTCATGCCCAACTTAAATGTCGGATTATCTCTGAATTTTCATAATGGTAATCGTAATTTTCAATCACAACAATCAGAAAATACTGACTCTATTGATACTGCTATTTATGATTATCCAAACACAGAATATATTGAATATATTAAACCTGAATACAACGGATTTAACATGGATATCGGACTATCCTATCAGTCTTCGAACTTCAAATTCGGATTAAGGCTATCGACACCGCTTAATATGACCATCCACGAATTCAGTGAATCTTCGGAAATATACACATTTGACAGCGGTCCCGACACGATTATAGAGGACTCTTATGATTTTAAGTATAAATCCCGGTACCCTCTGGAAGTTGCGCCCAGTTTAGCGATCACGGTTCGCAATCTGACAATCGGGCTGGAGCTTGTCATTCATAACTGGCAGAATGTTGAAGTGGACCAGTTGACTGATAAGGCTGACATCAATCGCGATTTATACTGGAACCTGCGCAGAACAACGGATATCGGAGTCTCGGCAGCGCTTCCGATCGGACGGACAATTTCAACCCGAATCGCCTATCGCCGGATTCCGTCCCCCTATGAAAATCCGGATCCCGATGACGAATATTTTCACCTGTTCGGCGCCGGCGTTGAAACCATTATCAGTAAATCCTTCATTTTAGGCTGCGCATATCAGCGGGCAATTGGTAACCAGAAGATTTCTCATCCATATTTCGATACCTTCAGCACTCAAAAATACCAGGAAGACCGGCTGACTGTCTCCATGGCAGTTCTTTTTTAAATAAATGAAAATAATTCGTCGTGCCTTCATTAATATTCTGCTCTTTAATTTCATCTCTTACGCTTTAAATAGTCCCCAACTATATCATCAGCAGGTTAATGAACTAACATATAATCAATTCAATCAGATCACCTGTATTGTGGAAGCGGGATCGCTTCAGATCAATTGTGTTAAGATTTTTATCCGTTTTGAAGAGGACGAACTATTTAATGAATACAGTATGGTAAATGATAAAGGCGTATATGCGTTCCGGATAATCCCGGAAATGGTGCGGTCCGACTCCTTTTATTATTTTATCACGGCAGAATTCAGCGATTATTCCATTGTTGCATTTCCGGCAGATAATCCGAAAGAAAATCCAATTATAGTCCCTGTCGTCGAGCCAAGACGGGTTGCCAAAAAAATCGCCGTAAGAAACGTGGGAAAAATATACTGCGATCTGGGAAGAAATATCGAAAAGGTCAGATCGGTAACGATCTATACGCGCTACAGCGCTAAGGGAAAATATTCATCGACCCCAATGGCGCTTTCCGGCGGACGTTTTCAATATAAGGTATCACCACCATCGAAAAAAAACCAAATTCTTTTTTATTACATTGTGATTAAATATATGGATCATACACTCCTGTCATATCCATCGAATGACTTTAGCAATAATCCTGATTACCGGGTGCTACAGGGAAGACGAATGTGATCATTTTAAAAATTGTGCAGAAAAACTTTGAGAATCAGCGCATTGACATGTATATTCTAACAGGAATCCACAAAACATGAAGAAACGACTACTCATACTAATATTTTCACTACTTATCATATTTACTACCGGTGTTTTTGCTTCTGATTCCACGTCGGAAACAAAGGATATCTGGGTGCTCCAGATAGATGGCGTCATTAACCCTGTGGCAGCATCATACATCCATGAAAACATCACCCGCGCCGGTAAAGAAAATATCGAGTGTCTGATCCTGCAAATGGATACGCCTGGCGGTCTGATGACCTCAATGCGTGACATCATTAAAGATATTCTGAACTCTTCCGTTCCCGTGGCGGTCTATATCAGTCCGCGGGGCGCACAATCCGCTTCCGCTGGTGTTTTCATTACCGTATCAGCCCATTTCGCCGCCATGGCGCCCGGAACAAATATCGGGGCAGCGCACCCGGTTACCCTGGGCGGCGGCGGTAGTCCCTTCGGCGGCGGCAAACCAGATTCCGCCGGCACCGAAGCCATGATGGAAAAGGTAACCAACGATGCGGTGGCTCAGATTCGCAGTCTTGCCCATGAACGCGGTCGCAACGAAAAATGGGTCGAGGAAGCCGTCCGGAAAAGTGTTTCCATCACCGAGAC
>JAGLWX010000470.1 GCA_023133185.1 Fidelibacterota bacterium | reverse complement strand
TTGCGAAAGCTTTTCCATGAGAATTCTCTGACATCTTTAGAATTCTGCACTATTCATTGGGTGAACTTTCGCAAAGTTTTTTAATATAAAATCTGGAATATCTTTACAAAAATACTACGAGTTGAATTCCAAATAATATTACTGACAGCACCAAACCTATAAAGAAGAAACGATAACTGTACTTAAGGTATTTGTACTTCCGGTTTTTCAGAACCTGTCCCAACTGATACAAATTCTTAATCTGAGCTTTATATATTGATTCACTGCTACCCATTAGCTTTTCCATCGCCTGATAATATTCATCAAAACTGAATTGCGTGAAATGACCGAAAAAAAGCGGGTTAATACTATCAATTCCCGGAATGCTTCCTTTCGTTTTCTCATCATACGACGGATAAACAGCCAGAATGGCAAATATTAATGCGACCAAGGAAAAAGCAGCCAGTAATACAAAGCCCCACAATATCTCATGAAAATCAAAATTGCTCAGAGATATTGTAAAAAGGATTGAAGCGGCGGCAATGATAATATTGGCTTTTTGATCAGCCATCATACTCAGCTGAAAATGATATTGCTGGGTCGTTCGAAGCATCGGGTTGATGTCGCTTCCTAATTCAATCTTAGTTTTTTCGGTCATATTGATTCATACTCCTTTACTGATCAGTTTGCTGCAATCGTCATTCCCATAAATATATTTACATCCGTTCCGGCGCCGAAACGCCTAATAAATTTAAACCGTTCGCTAATACTATCTGTACTGCTTTCACCAATGTCAGGCGGGCTTTTGATAATGCTTTATCATTGGAGATCACGCGATGAACCGTATAAAATTTATGAAACGCCGTTGCCAGTCTCTGTAGATAGGTGGTCAGCGTCTGGGGCTCCATCGTTTTTCCACACAATATGCAGACTTCGCTGAATTCACTCAGTGTATTTATCAGCGCCAGAGTTTCTTCTTCCGACAATAATGATAAATCAGCGTCATCGGTATTTGATAAACCTTTTACACTGGCATTTCTCAGAATACTGGAAATCCGGGCATGGGCGTATTGCAGGTAAAACACCGGGTTTTCGTCACCTTCGGTTTTTGCCAGTTCCAGATCGAAATTCAGGTGGCTTTTCATTCCCCGCATAATATAAAAGTACCGTACAACGTCTTTACCGACCTCTTCGATTAGTTCGCTTAAGGTCACATAGTTCGCTTTCCGGGTGGACATTTTAAACTTTTCACCAGCCCGGGTCAGGGTCACAAACTGATGGATCAGCACCTTAATATTTTCTGTATCATATCCCAGCGCTCTTAAACCCGCCAGCACATCGGGATAGGTCGCATGATGATCCGCCCCGAAAATATCCACCATAAGGTCGTAACCTCTTTTGTATTTAGTTTCGTGATAAACAATATCGGGTAAGCGGTAAGTCGCTTCATCAACGACACTCTTCCATAAAACCCGGTCTTCCGCCGCACCATAATCACCGGCGCGAAACCAGATGGCATCATCTTTTTTATATGTGGCGTTTTTTACCTGGAGCCGCTCCAAAACGTCATCAATCAAACCGTCATCGTACAAACTTTTTTCATTGTAGAACTTATCAAATTTAATATCAAGATCGGATAATGTTCTTTTTATATCTTCAAAAATTGCTTCTTCCGCCGATTTCTTGAATATTTCATTCTCAGGATCATCTATGAAACGGTCGCCGAATTGTTCCTTGATATTTCCGGCTATATCAATAATATATTCACCCTGATAGTGATCGTCAGTCAGTTTATCATCGAATCCTAACAGTTGCCGGTAACGAATATAGGTGGAATGACCCAGTAACCGCATTTGCCGACCGGCGTCATTATAGTAATATTCGCGGTCAACGTTATATCCGTTCCACTTCAGGATGCGGGCGATTGAATCCCCAAGTACAGCCTGTCTTCCATGACCGACAGTCAGCGGACCGGTGGGATTGGCGCTGACGAATTCAACCATTGCCTTTGCTCCTCTCCCCAGGTTCGACCGACCAAAATCTTTTCCGTCGTTAAGAACTTTGGAAACAATTCTCTGAAATGCTTGAGAAGCGATAAAAAAGTTAATGAAGCCCGGCGCTTTTACTTCTACTTTTTCAATTAATTCAGGTTTCTCATCCATGGCGCCTACGATACTATCCGCAATTTGCAGGGGCGCTTTTTTCAAATGTCTTGCCAGCATCATGGCGATATTGGAAGTAAAGTGTCCGTACTCCGGGCGACGTGATCGTTCAATTACGATAGTATCAGGACACTCAATCGATAATTTCTTCAGCGCTTTTTTTAATAATATTTCAATAGTATCAGTCATTCTTCTCCCGTTTCTAAACCGCCCTAATTTACATGGATGTCAGCATTCTCGCAATGGAAGAAGACAGACGCATTCAGGATTGTAATTTCTTGGATGAATAATAAAAGAATTATGTCGGGTTTATATGAAAGTAACCACGAAGTACACGAATTTGCACTAATTTTAATTATATATCTCAATGTAATTAGTCATTCAGTGGTCATTCACTGGTCAAATGACAGCGAAGCCAAATAACAATAAATGACCCCGATACGATCGCCCCGATACACTCATTCTTCGTTACGGGACAGGCAGCGAAGCGAATGACAATACACTACTCCATTATTTCAGAGATCTTACGAATCATCTTTCATGTTTCGTTGTGGGGAAAAATCATGGGTGTTATTTGAAATGTCCGTTTTCGGAATGATCTCATCTTGAATATCTATCCGTTCCACCGGAGCATCCGCCCAGAGCCGTTCGATATTATAATATTCACGACTATCTTTCTGAAAAACGTGAACGACAAAGTCAACATAGTCCATCAGCACCCAGTGAAGATAATGATAGCCTTCAATATGCCAGGGTTTGACGTCGCGTTTCAGTTCTCTTCTGATTTCATCAACAATCGCCTTGACATGAACATCTACATCGCCGGTACAGATAATAAAATAATCCGCAACCGAAGTCAGGTCTTTCAGCGACAAGATAATTACGTCGCTGGCTTTCTTGTTGGAGGCTGCTTCCGCCGCTTTTTTAGCAAGCTGATAGATATGGTCTTTTGAGTCCGTCATATTTTTTTACTGCCATGCGGATCAGTAAATTTCTCTGAGAGCAAGCACTTTTTCGTACACGGGCAAGCGGTTATAGTCTTTTCCGAGAATTAAGGTAAGGTCAACATGCAACGAAGGATCAATATCCGATGAAAGCCGTTGAGGATGA
>JAGLWX010000047.1 GCA_023133185.1 Fidelibacterota bacterium | reverse complement strand
ATCAGATCTGCGGCGTCCCGGTTTTTTAACTGATACGGATCGATATACACAATTTTTCTGCCGGTGAATTTTAATGTGGCGTGTCCCAGCCATTTTACATTGGATAACATAATGCCCTCCTATCACAATTTTATTATGAATTGAGAAAAAACTGACATACGTATTATTTAGTGAAAAATCTCTGATATATCAAGAGTGTTTAATAAAAAAAATATTGATTGTCCAATTGTAACTCAGCCGCAAACATGTCAAGTTTTAGAATTTCCTTTTGGCAACAGGGCTTTACTCTGTAGCTCTTCCATATCACAACCCCGAAACGAAGATATAAACATTAACCACTCAATTTATTGAGTGGATTTGACGCTCCCAGCGACACCAACCGAATTTATTCGGAGAAGTACCCCGACTAAAGTCGGGACGACAGGTAAAAGCCATTTTATTCCATCGAATAAATTCGATGGTTAATGTTTTTCTGCAACCGAGCTAAGTGCCGTTGCGCCCGACCTGTCAGGTGGGGAGCCCCGGAACGAGAATAAAACTTGTTCACTTTATATGGCTAAGTAGTTACGCTAAACTTTCATTCGTGATTTTTCGGTTTATTCACTATATTTTCCATGTAAAACAGGTGTAAAGTCGATGCGTCAATCTCTATCAAAAGATATCATTAACACAATTTCCGATCCACGGAATCTGAGAATAGTATTAATTGTTGTGTTCATTAACCTGGCAATTTTTATCCTGGGGCGAATTTATATCAATCCCTATTTGCAAAGAAAACCCTGCGTGGTGTGCGGAAGACCGAACACGAGAGCGGTGCAAACACTATGGCAATACGAAGTGAAGATCATTCCCTGTTGCAAAGACGTCAAACTCTGGTATTGTAAACGGCATATCAAGACCGCGCCGGATATTGTAAAAGAAATTCCTTCAAAAAAGGATACCATTGCCAAACGCTACAGGCAGGCGGTGATTGGTGGATCATTGCAGATGGTGACCCTGTTTTACACCCTGGTGCTGATGCGTTTTAAAATGAAATATTTTTACGCCAGTCCAATGGTTATAGGGTTTGCATTTCTTATCGGAAACATAACGTCTTCACTGAGCCTGACAATACTTTTTGGATCAATAGTAGGGATCCCATTGCTGATCTTCTATATTTGGATGAAGACAGGACATCGATAAACCTGGTAATAGATCAACATGATTACAATTGAAAGGAAATGATGAATAAAGCAGACATCATTGTTATCGGAGCCGGCGTGGTCGGCTTGGCGATTACTCACCGTTTATCTTCTATCGGTAAGAAAATCATCCTGCTGGAGCGGCATAGTACTTTCGGGCAGGATGCGTCCACCCGCAACAGTGAGGTGATTCATGGCGGCATGTATTATCCCACCGCTTTCCTGAAAGCCCGCTTATGTGTTGAGGGAAACCGGATGCTTTACGAAATCTGTTCACAGAACGATATCGCCTGTAAAAAAACCGGAAAACTGATCACCGCTAACACTGATGATGAAATCAATAATGTAGAAAAAATATATCGGCAGGGTCTCACTAACCATGTTCCAGGTCTTCGCATTATTGATGAAAGAGAGATCAAAGCAATTGAACCCAATATCCGCGCCCGGTATGCGCTGTACAGCCCTGAAACAGGCATTCTGGACGTACAGGGACTGATGCAATATCTTGAAACGGCGTCTCTTGAAAACAGTGTTGATATTCGCTACGATCATGAGGTCATAGATCTTGCGAAAAATAGTGACGGCTATTTTGTCACGGTTAAAACAGCGGATGGCGGTGTCGAGACGTTTGTTACGGATGTATTGATTAATGCTGCGGGAATGTTTGCAGATAGGATTTCTGCGCTGCTGGGGATCGACATCGACGGTAATCACTATAAAATCTATTGGGTCAAAGGAGAATATTTCAATATTTCAAAACGGCATGCGGGAAAAATTACTCATCTCGTATATCCTACTCCAACTACCGTCAGCCTGGGAATTCATGTTCGTCTGCGCTTCGATGGGACTATGGCGCTCGGTCCAAGCGCTATATATGTTGATGAAATCAATTATGACGTTGATCCCGCTCATGTGAAGCAGTTTTACGAAGAGGGCA
>JAGLWX010000469.1 GCA_023133185.1 Fidelibacterota bacterium | reverse complement strand
TATCGGATTATCTGATCGAAGGACTTGTGCACGTCCGTACCTTGAATGATGACTATTATGTTTACGATGAAAAAAATCACACGTTAAGAGGCAGGAAGTATGAACGTTCTTTCCGCCTTGGGGATAGAGTAATGGTTAAGATTGCCGGGGTGTCGGTCAAGGAACGGCTCGTGGATTTTGAGTGGGGAGAATAAGCGGATGATCGATTTATCGGTACTTTAATCAGAAAGGAATTGGTTTTTAATTGATTTCCCAATAATTTCCGGCGTGTTTTGGGAAGAGACCGAAAGAGTGAATAGAATGAAAAAAATCCTGATCATTTTACTGATGGTTCTGGTCGTGTTGTCTGGCTGCGGAACGAAGCGGTTTGCTAAAGGTCCCGCGGATGTTGTGTATGTTCTTGCCTCAAAGGAAGTAAAGGAAAGCCTGCAGACTGCAATTGATACGACTTTTTCATTCGGCATTAGAACTCCGCAATTTCAACGTTATTTTTCTACCGATTGGCGCCCTCTGAATGAAATGAGCGAATATATTTATTTCCCAAATACGATCATAATTGCTGATCTTAATAAGAATGATGCTGCAAGCCATTTTGTCAAAGAATTGTTAAGCCGGGAACGTCTGGAATCGATTAAAAAAGATACGGTTGCGATGTTCGCGCTTCCGGATACCTGGCGTCAGTTGCAGATGCTGATAATGGTAGCGGGCTATGATATGGAAAAATTATCATCTTTCGTAATGGAACGTCGGGGATGGTTATTTAGTAAATTCAACCAGAAATATATCGAGCGCCAATCCAAATATATATTTAATCAGCACGAACAGAAAAATTTAGAGAAAAAATTGTGGAAAGACTATAATTGGACGTTAAGGATTCCCAGTGATTATGTTGTTCTCCGTGAATATCCGAACCGGAACTTTATTTGGTTGGGGCGGGCGCTGCCTTATCGCTGGATATCGATTTCCTGGGCGGGGGGTATAAAAACTGAATGGTTGACAGCAAACGGGCTGTTTAATAAAAGGGAAAAAATAGGAAAGCTATACCAGCAAATCAGGACTGAAAAACGGTTTCTGGGACATAAATTTGTGAAATTAGGAGATCGCGATGCCTTGCGTATGTATGGATTATGGTATCACGATGAGAAAGCCCAGGGAGGTCCTTTTGTGACCTATGCATTTTACGATGAACACAGTGATCGAACCTTCGTGATTGATATGATGGTTTTTGCGCCGGGGGAAAAAAGCATCAATTATATTCGTCAAATGGAAATAATGACGCAAACTTTCCGGACAACCGAACAGGACGATCAATCATAATATAAATTCATAAGCAGAATTAGTGATTGCCTATTGATCTAAGGGCATTTAAATTAATTTGGAGTTAGTGAGATCATGTCAACAATATCAATTATCGTCGGAAGCGCTTCAGACCTGGAGGTTCTGGACTCTGCAAAAGCCTATCTGGAATTTTTTGAACTTGATTACGATATCCGGGTTCTATCGGCACATCGTCAGCATGATGAACTGGTATCGTATATAAAAATGGCGGAAGAGAACGGAACCCGCGTGATCGTTGCCTGTGCCGGCATGGCTGCTCATTTACCGGGAGTGATTGCCGCAATTACGCACCTGCCGGTTATCGGAGTGCCATTAAACGCGTCGTCTCTATGTGGAATGGACGCCTTACTGTCAATCGTGCAGATGCCGGGAGGTATTCCGGTCGCCACAATGGCTATTGGCAAAGCAGGTGTTATTAATGCGGTTGTGTATGCCGTAAAAATTCTGGCGTTGACTGATCGAAAACTACAAGTAAAACTCGACGATTTTCGTAAAAGAGGTTATAAATTATAGAATAATGGTT
>JAGLWX010000468.1 GCA_023133185.1 Fidelibacterota bacterium | reverse complement strand
ATTTCATTGCCATAGAATGATTGCGCAACGAGACGTATAAATATCAGTTGACCGATGGTTGCCATAATTCCGACGGTCAACACCAGGCTGCTATATTTCAGCAAATGCTTATTAATAATCATCTGATATTAAATGGAATGAAGTTTATTGATCGGAGCGAGTTCTGCTAATACTGACCGTCCTGGAATCCCAGACTACTCTAAAGCCGACAAAGCTGACCCGGGCGACAGGCATGTAGCGAAAACGGTCGGAGCTACGGAGTTCGTCTTTGTCGTGATACCATGATCCACCGCGTAGTACTCTAAACATGCTGGTTGCCGGTCCCCGAGGATCCCGATACGCCGGAAGGCTGTAGTAACCGCTCTTGTAATAATCGAAGCACCATTCATATACACTACCGGCAAGGTCATAAATTCCCAATATGTTGGGTGGAAATTTTGCAACAGGCGATATTCGTTTCCAGCGATCCTTTTTGCCCGTTCCGGAATAGTTTGCCATGCTGTGGTTTAAATCATTCCCGGTTGGATATTTTACCGACATGCCACCCGATGTTGCCGCATATTCCCATTGTGCTTCGGTTGGCAAAGAACCTCCAGCCCACTTGCAGAAATCCATCGCGTCATACCAGGTCACAAAAGCAACGGGATAATCATTTTTGCTGCCGGTTCCCTGCATGGGCATTTTACGACCGGTCTTCCGGCAGAACATTTTATACTGCTGAATAGTCACTTCGGTAACGCTCATATAAAAATCTGAGAGAGTTACTTTATGCACCGGTTTTTCGTCGCTATCTCCAACGTTGAATTTATCGCCCATTTCAAACGAACCGCCTTTAACCAGAACAGCTTCTGTCCTGATTGGACCGATTTTTACGACGTCATTTTCCCCTGACCGTCCCCGTGGAGCGTCAGGTTGATCGGCAAATAGAGGAGATAATCCGATTAATAAGACATTTAAGAAAGTAATTTTGCGGCTGAAAAGCATCATAATAGAATTTCCTGCCATCAATTTCCCTAAAAATATCATTTTCAAGAAGCAGATACAAGTATAATTTTTAAAATTTTGCTCAATCTGGCTAATGCATTGATAAAAATGATGACAAAATAACAATCCCATGTCTCAGTATTTTTTTGGGCAAAGCCGGAATTTTTTATACTATTTAAATACGAAATATGTTAATATATCACCGCTGAAAAAAGAGTTAAGTTTCAAAATGATTGATCCCGCAAAAAAGAAATGTTACTTAAATTAAAGCATGATTTTAGGGAGAAAGACTATGTCAAACACTATGACCAAAGATCAAGCCCATATGCTTGTCGACAAAATGCCTGACAACTCGACATGGGATGATCTCATGCATGAGATATATGTTCGAGAGGCAATCGAGCAAGGTTTTGCCGACAGCAAAGCGGGCCGCACGAAGGACGTAAAAGAAATCAAAGAGAAATACGGCCTGCCTGAATGAAAGTCCACTGGACAGACACCGCAGCGGGCCATCTTGATGCAATCTATTCGTACATTGCTCAGGATTCCCAAGAGTACGCAATGCGTATGGTAAACAAACTCACCTGCAGATCACAACAGATTGCAAATTACCCTCAATCTGGTCGAACCGTTCCTGAGTATGAAATAGATCAGATCCGTGAAGTAATTGAATATCCGTATCGTATTATTTATCACATCAAAGCCGATCAGATTGACATTCTTGCAGTCCTTCATGGCTCGCAAAACATACTTCGACAAGAATAGGAAACCGAACAACTGAATGTACCTTGTTCATCAAACCGCCGTTTGATGAAAAGGTGATTCAAAGAGATATGTACAGAGGAACACCACATGACAGATTTTATAAAATTCCCGGTAAAATACCGGGTGTTATTAAGTTTCCTGATTTTATTTGGATTAAACACAT
>JAGLWX010000467.1 GCA_023133185.1 Fidelibacterota bacterium | reverse complement strand
CTATGATCTGTATATCGACATGCACAATTCTATTCGCAGCAGAATTCTTGGTTATTATTTACGGAAGATTCCACATCTTCGATTCTTAAAACCGCGGCTGAAACGGTTTCTATTATTCTATTTTTATATAAACCTGTTTCCTGAAAATTTCACTGTTCTGAATGAATATATGAAAGTCCTTGAACCTTTGGGTATATCCGGTGATTCATCAGTTCCTGAAATTTATTTGAATGACTTAGCCATTCAACGGGCTGAAGAATTATTAGAGAAGCGGGGAGTTGCTAAACCTTTCGTCGTGATATTGCCTGTTGCAGCCTGGAAAAACAAGCGCTACCCTCTTGAAAAGTACCGGAAGCTTGCTCAGTGCATTTATGACACCTACACAATTCCTGTTGTTTGGCTGGGTGGAAAGAAAGATCACTACTTAGCCGAATTATCCGATCTGAACAGTGGAAATAATATTTCCTTGATCGGTGAAACTACGCTGGAAGAATCCATTGCCGTTTTGGCGAAAAGCACGCTTGTAATTGGTAATGATACGGGCTTAAGTTATGCCGCCGAAGCGGTAAAGACGCCGCTGATCGTTATTTTGGGACCAACTTCACGGGAAACGGGGGCAGGAGCATATAGTGAAAAAAGTCGATCAATCGAACAGCAGCTCTGGTGCCGTCCCTGTTCTCAAAAAGGAGACCGGAGATGTTACCGGAAACGGCAGTACTGTCTGGAAAACAGTTCGGTGGAGGAAGTTTTTAAAGCAGTACAATCTGTCTTAAACGATATCGTGGCATGACAATATTCTGGATTATCATATACAACATCATTCTCGTCCCTCTGGCATTTCTCGCGCTCCAGATTCTGGCGCTCTTTAATGACAAGATAAAAGAGGGAATTAAGGGGCGGAAAATCACCTGGTACAATCTGAAACGATTTCGTCAGAAATACCCAAACAAACCGGTCTTTCTGATCCATTCGGCTTCTCTGGGGGAGTTTGAACAGGCAAAACCGGTTATTCGGGGATTAAACGCTGTTCGCCCGGATGTGCTGATTGTTGCAAGTTTTACATCACCAAGTGGTTTCAGCCATGCGGAACGGATGTCGGAAGTTGATCTGATGATTTATCTGCCGTTCGACAGTTTCTTGCGAACGCGGCAATTTATCCAGATACTCAAACCACAAAAGATCATTTTTGTCACATACGAATTGTGGCCTAATCTTATCATAAATGCTAAACGGCACCATGTTTCCACTTATTTAATGTCGGCAAGAATACGGCAGAAGAGCACAAAATTCAGTCCCTTATTACGCTGCTTTTTCCGGGAGTTGTATCGATCTCTTGATTATATTTTTGCTGTTTCGGAGAAGGACCGCTTGTCTGTCGAGAAATTGATCGGAAGTGTTCAGATCAAATTAATGACGCTTGGTGATACTCGCTATGACCAGGTCATTGAACGGGCGCGGTGCAGAATGACGAATCATATTCCACGGCTGTTTGACGAAGATTTTGTTTTTATTATCGGCAGTATCTGGCCTCAGGATGCCAGGCATTTATTACCGGCGGTGGTGGAAATTTTTAAAAAATTTGATCATTTTCGATGTATCTTAGCGCCGCATGAACCGAATGAGTATGCATTAGAAAGTTTTGAAGATTACTTTAAAAGCGAAGGAATTTCTTCCGTACGGTTTAGCCGGGCGCAGAAACGACCGGCTAGTGAACGTATTGTTTTGGTAGATAAAGTCGGGATTTTAGCGGAGCTGTATCACCAGGCAAACCTGGCATTTATTGGCGGAGGATTCCGCGGCTCAATCCATAATGTCATGGAACCGGCAGTGGCTGGATTGCCCGTATTATTCGGACCGGATTACCACAATTCAAGAGAGGCGGAACTATTAGTTGAGGCAGGCGGAGGCTTTTCCTGTGATACCGGTAAATGCCTTTTGAAACACATCAAGACATTCATTAAAGATCAAAAAGCCTATAAAGATGCGTCTTATTCGGCGCGTAAAGTCATCTGGGATAATATGGGAGCTTCTGCAAGAACAGTAAAAGAGATACTGGAGAATGATTGAGAATTCAAATAAGCGCTTTGGATTTTCAGTATAAAATCAGGCAAGAATTATTCCGAAATATCAATCTGTCCATTCCGCTGCAAAGCCGGGTTATAATTACCGGAGATAGCGGTTCAGGAAAGACGTCGCTTGTTAAACT
>JAGLWX010000466.1 GCA_023133185.1 Fidelibacterota bacterium | reverse complement strand
GCGTCGCCGCAACAAATCCGGCAATATCGGTGATGACGCCGCCGCCAAATCCCAGCACCAAATCCGAACGGTCAAAGTGATGTTTTAACAAGACATCATAAATCTTTGATACTGTTTTCAGAGATTTATAACGTTCACCATCGGGAACAATCACCGGAATAACTTCTATCCCGGCTTTATCCAATTGATCCGCTACCGGATCGAGATATAGCGCTGCCACCAGCGGATTACTGATTACGGCACAGCGTTTTGGTCGCACCTGTAAGAAATCAGTCAATTGTGTAACATCATTCTCGCCGATAATAACTTCATACGTTGAGCTTGCTGTTTTTATGTTAATGCATTCAGGTTCTGATGATACCTTTTTTGAACCCTTTATTTTCACTTTTGAAAGAATGTCCCCGGCAATCTGTCCGGGTGTTTTTGATCTTGTATCAATAACAATATCTGCAAAATTGTATGATTCTTTTCGTTCGGACAACAATCGTTCAACGGCATTTCTTTCTTTCAATAATGGACGAATCCGGTCGTTTTGCAAGCGCTGCCTGACAGTCTCTGCATCTACATATAAATGAACAACGATTCCCAGATTGGATAACTGTTTACAGTTTTTTTCATCGATCACCATACCGCCGCCGGTGGCAATTACAGTGTTCTGCAATCCGCGGATCGAGCGCAGCGCCTGCTTTTCCAATCGCCGGAAATATGCTTCGCCGTTTTGTTGAAAAATATCACTTATGCGGCGGTTTTCGGCAAGTTCAATCATACGGTCGGTAGAAATAAACGCCAGACTACTTCGCCGGGAAATTTCTTTCCCCACACTGTCTTTGCCGCTGCCCATAAAACCGATCAGGATAATATTTTTCATAATCTCTGCATATATTGTTGAAAATTTGCTTTCATATCATCGATAGAATCGCCGCCGAATTTCTCTGTCAGGGCTTCCGCCAGTACAAACGCCAGCATGGATTCTGCCACCACGCCAGCCGCGGGAACTACGCAAACATCCGCCCGTTCTTTCTGTGCGTCAACGGCTTTTCCGGTACGGATATCTGCCGACCGCAGAGGTTTACGCAGAGACGGCAAGGGCTTAATATTTATGCGCACGACAATATCTTCCCCGTTGCTTATGCCGCCCTCAATTCCACCGGCATGGTTGCTCTTTCTGAAAAATCCTTTTTCAGATTCATAAATAATTTCATCCTGGGCTTCCGAACCTAGTTTTTCACTAATGTCATCATCGCCGATAGCGACTCCTTTGACCGACGGAATTGAAGTCATCACAGCAGCGATCCGGGCATCCAGACGCTGATCCCACTGAGTGTAGGTTCCCAACCCTGAACAGACGCCTGTGGCGATTATTTCCGAAATACCACCCAGCGTATTGCCTTCCTCTATGGCTTTATCGATCAATTGCATCATCCTTGGCTCCTGATTATCGTCCCGGCAGCGCAGCGGTAAAAACTCCGCTTCTGCATTGCTGCGGGTTGCGTTTTCAGCCGCCACGGAGCCGATTGCTACAGTATGAGAAAATATTTTTATATCGAACTGCTTCAATAACTGTTTGTACAAGGCTCCCGCTGCCACTCTTGCGGCGGTTTCCCGCGCGGATGCTCGTTCCAAAACATCCCGGATATCGGACAAACCGAATTTCTGAACGCCTGCCAGATCGGCATGCCCGGGGCGCGGCGCCGTAACCGGTTTGTCGGTTTCCAGCGGACCAACATTCATCCGGTCTTTCCAATTTTCATAATCCCGGTTCTTGACCCACAGTGAAATCGGTGCGCCGATGGTTTTTCCATTTCGAACGCCGGATAATATCTCAACTGTATCGGATTCT
>JAGLWX010000465.1 GCA_023133185.1 Fidelibacterota bacterium | reverse complement strand
TTGCTGCGGTTGGGAGTTTCATTATATTAGCTGCGGGAATATTATTTGCGTTTTTAATGTATTGGGTGATTGATCCGAAACTCAGAGCGATTTCCAATCGCTTTGAAAGGCATCAGAAGCGATATCTTGAAGAAATGGAGGCAATTCAACGGTGGGAGCAAAAAGATGAATAGAGGATTTGCCGTAGTGATCGGGATGACAATTGCATACGGCGCGTCGTTAATCGGGATGATATTTGCTTGGATATATTATAAACGAATGGAGCGGCAGATGCGAGGAGGCAAACCCTGATGAATAGTATTTTGATTGTCAGTCAGCGAATTGGTGCGCCCTGGCTGGGATTTGTAATTCCGGCAATCATTTTTCTGATTTCGGTGGTTTTGACATTTGTATTGATTCGATATTTTTCGAAAGATAATGGTATAAAATAAATTATGGATACATTTCAAAATATCATCAGATTTGCGCCATTGGATTGGTTTTGGTTGATAGCCTTTATTATTCTCATGATATTTTTCGGAGCCTGTTTTTACCGCATGGGCAAACGTTCGGAGTCTGATTTTTTCCTGGCAGGCAGGGGACTACCCTGGTGGCTGCCGGCATCATCGGTTTATGCAACCCATACAGCGACCGATACCCCGATCTGGGTGGCGGGAGTTATTTACAAATACGGGTTATCAGGATTGTGGTATGCCTTTTTCGCTGCGTGGTGCGCTATCAGTGCATTTGTGTCAACCCGGATATTCAGGCGCAGTCTGGCTTACAGTCAGGCTGAATGGCAAACATTACGGTTTGGGGGGCTTGGGGCAGAGATGATACGCGGCTGGCTGGCAGGCTGGCAGGTTTTTATGAATATGTTTATTCTTGGCTGGGTTGGTATCGCCATGGGCAAACTATGTCACATGATTTTCGGTTGGGATATCTGGATTGGCTTAGTTGTTTTTACCGGAATCGGGGCATTGTATGTAATGATGTCGGGTTACTGGGGCGTTGTCATGGCGGATTTTCAGCAGGGAGTGATTGCACTGCTATTGATTTTTATTGTATCGGTTTGGGGTGTGATTGCCGCCGGTGGTCCGCAGGAAATTATTTCCAAACTAAAAATCTATAACAGCACAGTGGAGTGGAAAATACCAGATGAAATACCAACCGGGACAGCCAGCTGGCTCCGGATCAGGGATACCTGTTCCGGCGAAGTCTATATCGAAAACGAATCGCCAGTGCTTTTTACCCGGGACGAGAATGACGCTGACCCAATCGATACACAACACCTGATTAGTGAAGAGAAGAACCATTCGGATGCTCTGCACTTTATATACCCAACGGATAATCAAGCGTTGCAAATTGGCAGCAGATGTCAGCTCATCTGGACACCAGTTCACAAGGGGAAACTGGTTGATATTGAATTTTCAGTGGATAATCGACAAAGCTGGCAAAATATTGCTGATCATCACTTAGACGGGCAGGTATGGCGAATAAATCCATTCAGTTTTACAGGACTGACCCGCGGACAATTTCCAGTCGCCTGGTTTGTGACGATGCTTATTATTGCTTTAATCGGTGGCTTTGGAATGGGAACCAGCATCGATTGGTACCCGGAAGCACAGCGAATCCAATCGGCAAAAAGTGTCCGGGATGCATCTTACAGCATCTGGGCTGGTTCTGCTGCGGTGCTAATTCGCAATTCGGTCTGGGCAGCGGCTATATTGGGATTTTTCGTTTTGTTTCCGCATCTGACCTGCAGCGCTGATTACGAAATGGGTTGGTATGTTCTTGGCTTTACCTACTTACCTATTGGTCTGGTGGGATTCTTTTTCGCCGGAATTCTGGCAATCCATCTGTCAACAGTATCCACCCATCTGAACTTGGGCGCGATGTATGCTACCCGTGATTTCTATCATCACTATGTTAAACCTAATGCTAATGAACAGACATTAGTGAAAGTCGGGCGTATTTCAACATTTATTATACTAATTGGTTCTTTCATTTTTGGGATAATTATCGGAGAAGAAATAACTCAATGGCTAATTTTTGCACTCTGGATAATGATGGCGGGTGTATGGCTGCCAAATATACTGCAAGTGATCTGGTGGCGGTTTAATGCGTGGGGCTATCTGAGCGCCTGGATTGCCAACCTGGGACTCAGCTGGCTGGTTGTATGGGTTTTACCAAATTTCGGTATTATTCCGGAATTGCCTGATTATCTGCAGTTTTGGGCATTAATTGTACTGAATGCTCTGATATACATTCCTGTGACGCTGTTTACTAGACCGGAAAATATAAACCATCTGGTCAAATACTATGTGATGTGCCGACCGATCGGGTTCTGGGGACCAGTTAAAAAAGAAGTCATAAAACGAGGACTTTTAACTGAAATATCTTAAAAGCAGAAAAATTTAAATCAGATTGGATTATATTAAAAACGAGTACAATCTCTCTTAAAAAGTCTTTACATGATTCTGATGATAGCTTATTTCTGGAAGCTGCTTTATCGGGCAGTGCAAAATATTTAGTTACTGGTAATACTATTCGCTTTCCACATGATATGTGTGGCAATGGGGGGGGAATTAGACTATAGTAGCATTTTTGTGATGTATTCGTATTAGTTGAAGAATAATCGGAGACTGTTGAAATATGAAAATAGGATACTATTATTCGGGACTAAATTTATGCAATATTTCGGATACCCGCAGGATACGGATTGTTTTTCCCGACGAGTAACACAGGACTGAAAATCCCTGTGTCGGCAGTTCGATTCTGTCCCGAGCCACACCACAAACCCCTTGTAAATCAACAACTTACAAGGGGGTTTTATTTTCTACATTTCTGTGATTTGTGAGGCGTTGGGACAGGGTTATATATAAATAAAAAAGCCCGGACGGAAATCCGGGCTTAATAATAACTGCGGTGAAAATTCAGCGGTTTTTTATCAATCCATCAAGGGTTTTAACACCGCTTAGTAAATTGTCTTCCAATAGGTCGGCATAGTGCTTTTCAGTAACTTTAACTGAGGAGTGTCCTATGTAAATCGTGCCGGTAATATTTCTTCTCTCCTGGCGCCGGTATGGATGTACATTAAGATTAAATCGCGGTAATTCAGATCATCGGTAACATCCAATAACTGGTTGATTTCATCAATGGTAAGAAACCGAATAATATGTTCTTTCTGTTTTGGTCCGTTTAATCCTTTTACCGGATTTTTTTCAAGGTAACCATGTTTAATCAGGAAGTTGAAAAATGCTTTCAGGGTTCTGATCTCGATACCAATCGTGGCGGGAGTTAACCCATCGGTTTATTCATCAAGCATATCTAATAAGTTATCCAAATAATTATCAGATCTTCGAACAAGGTAGGAAATCATAAATATTCCAGTCTCGGTAAAAAGACCTTCTTTGATCAGAGTATCTGAATGAAAGGAATACAAATATTTTAATTCCTTCACTGCATCAATTGGTGATTTTAAGTAAATATTAATAATCAAAGTATCGTTATCAATTTTATACGTCCCTATCGTGCTGTCTGATGGATGATTGTTAAACCGGAAATTGAAATCAATAATTTTACCTTCACAACTATAGCTCTGAATATTTTTAGAAATTAATGTATCCGGAATATAAACATTTGATGTACCGTAATGATCTGTGGAAACTGTTTTAATATATAACCAATTACCAATTATTAGATCATCCTCAGAAACACAATGATCTTCGTCGCAACTCAAGATAACTAAAGATGATAATATTAAAAGTAAAGATACTTTCATCTTAAATAATTGTTGCCATCTAACGATGTTTATGTTACCTCATAGATCATTAGCATTTCGGGAATCTATATCCACAACTTTTCCCCGTAGTGCTTTCTTCCGACTATGCCTGGATTTATCCTCGAGGCGTTTTATCCGCGAACTGACCGTCGGCTTTGTCGGTGTACGCTTTTTAGGTGTAGATGATACACTCTTTATCAGGTCTTTTAATCGATTAAGGGCGACTTCTTTGTTTTTCTTCTGACTCCGTTCTTCCCTGGCTTTGATAATAATTATACCGTCCTTAGTAATACGGCTATCGTTCAAATTCTTCAGACGTTGTTTGTACAATTCCGGTAAAGATGAATTCATGATGTCAAACCGTAAATGAATGGCTGTGGACACTTTATTGACATTTTGACCGCCGGGTCCCCGGGAGCGGATCGCTGTGAATTCAATTTCGTTGGGAGGGATGTTGATATGTTTAGGGATCTGGAGCATGTTTTAATACATCACTGACCTGTTTACTTCTTCCAGAATAATGGTGTAAAAAGAACCAGTACCGTGAACAGTTCAAGCCGGCCCGCCATCATTGCAAAACTGAGAGTCCATTTAATATAATCCGGATAGAAAGCATAATTTAGTGCCGGGCCTATCCTGCCAAATCCAGGACCGATATTACCCAGGGTAACAAGGGCAGTTGAGAAAGAAGTAAGTATGTTATTCCCGCCTGAAGCCACTACAAGGGATACGGCAAGTAGCAGCAAGATATACAGGAAAAAGAATCCGGAAACAGCATACATGATATTTTTTTTTACTGTATTTCCATCGATTTTTATATTGAAGATGCCCCG
>JAGLWX010000464.1 GCA_023133185.1 Fidelibacterota bacterium | reverse complement strand
GGTGATGGCGGCGACGAACTTTTTGCCGGTTATGAACGCCAGAGAGTCATGAATATACTCCGCCGGTTTTACAGCGCACCGGATTGGATAAAACATATTCTGATAAACAAAATCTTCTCGAAAATCACACCGGTAGAGCAAAAGGATAGTTTTTTTGCATCGGTAAAACGAATCCTGTCCGACGTTTCCACCGGTTATCTGCCGACATATAAAAGGTGGGTGACAAATTTCAACTCCGATTTATTGCAGCAGATTTTATCACCGGATTTGTTAAACGAATATCATCATCATAATTCCTATAGGATTGTAGAAGAATGTTTCGCCGCTTGCGACGATGCTATTAATCAATCCCTGAATTTTGAAACCCGTTATTATTTACCCGATGACCTGCTGGTAAAAGCTGACCGTATGAGCATGGGAAATTCCCTGGAAGTCAGAGTTCCTTTTCTGGATCACCGGATCGTGGAATTCGCCTCCTCCCTGCCGGTAGATTTCAAGATTAAAGGCAAAACCGGCAAATATGTGCTCAGAAACCTGATGAAGCGCTACCTACCAAAGGAAATAATCAAAAAACCAAAACGGGGATTCAGTCCGCCTATCAAGGAGTGGTTGAAGAATGAACTGAGAGAATATTGTCAAGATGCGCTTCTAAGTTCAAATGTGCTGAATCAATATTTTAATAAGGGTAAAATAGAAAAATTGCTAAACGAACACTACGCCGGTAAAAGAGACTTTCAGTACCAAATCTGGACGCTATTGGTTTTTGCTCAATGGATGAAATTGAACAAATCGCAATAATTTTTAGTCAATACTGTTTGTTAATAAAAAGTCAACTAGCCATTTTATCCTGCATTTTGAACACCATATCTGATATTATTTATTTATCAAAGTAATATTATCAGAAATTTTTCCTTTACCAAAGAAATAATATCCAAAAAGAATGGTAAGGATATCGGAAATACAGTAGGGTTTGTGGAAAATATCCTTGTATTTCTTACCGGTAGCCCCCTTTAAATACCCTTACTTTTTTGCCAGTACGACCGATTTAATACCTTGTATTTTTTACCGGTTGTTACTATTTTATGACGGAGAAGATGACAGATTCATATTTCATAGATAGAGATAAATACAGCGATTTAACTTCCTGGAAAAATTCTTCCAATAGGAAGCCCCTGATTATTCTTGGCGCCCGACAGGTAGGAAAAACATGCTTAGTCAGGAAGTTTTCTGAAGAGTTTGAATATTTTGCTGAAATTAACTTTGAATTCTTACAAGATGCAAAGGCAATTTTCATAAGGGGACTTGAACCTAAAAAAATTATTCAGGATTTGGCTGTATTAATAGATACGCCAATTATTCCGGGCAAAACCCTTCTCTTCATGGATGAAATACAGCAATGCCCGGAAGCGATACAATCACTGCGCTACTTTTACGAAATCATACCCAAACTCCATGTAATCGCCGCCGGTTCTTTGATTGGATTCGAACTTAAAAGGCTTCCAACAGCCGTTGGAAGAGTGAGTTATTTACATCTCTATCCACTGACATTCGGCGAATTTCTCCAGGCGTCCCAAGGTTTTTTACTGCGAAAACATCTTCTCAATTTAAAAATTGATGAACCAATAATGGAAATCCATCACAACAGACTTTTGAATACGCTGAGAGAATATATGCTCGTTGGCGGAATGCCTGCCGTTGTTTCATTATACATTCAGAAACAACCTGTAGCTGAATGCCAAAAAGTTATTTCAGATTTAATAAATACTTATATTTTCGACTTTAATAAATACGGTCGTAAAATTCAAATCCCAAACCTTGTAAAAGTATTCCGAAATGTTCCATCACAACTGGGGGCAAAATTTAAATACTCAAATGTTGAGGCTATATCTAAACCGACAAGCGTACAGAGCGCTTTAGAGTTTCTTGAGACTGCCGGCTTGATATACCGGGTTTATCACACAAAAGCTGATGGAATCCCTCTCGGCGCCAGAATAAATCCAAATCGTTTCAAAATTCTCTTTCTTGATATTGGATTAGCGCAGCATTTGCTCGGAATAGATTTAGCCAAGTGGGTATCAGACATTGACGTCACTTCAGTAAATGAAGGCGCAATTGCTGAACAATTTATAGGTCAGGAAATAGCGGCAATGACAAATGCTGATTACATGAATCCGCTTTTTTACTGGCACAGAGAAAAAAAGAGTAGCAATGCTGAAGTTGATTTTATAATTCAAAAAAAATGATGAGATAATTCCAATTGAAGTAAAACGTTCAACACGAGGCGCTTTAAAAAGTCTCCACCTGTTAATGGCCGAAAAGAACATTCCAATGGGGATAAAAACTTCAA
>JAGLWX010000463.1 GCA_023133185.1 Fidelibacterota bacterium | reverse complement strand
CAGTCGAAAGATTCCTGTATGAAGCGCAAAAGTGGTTAAGTGAAGGTGATTTAAAGGCTCTGAAAGAAGCGAATATCAATACCATTACGGCGAAAAAATCCGATCTGCCGACTCTCAGGGAATACATACTCTACGAGTACGCCTTGAGGAACGAATTGGTTCAGTATCGTCAAGCCCTGCGCAACCGACAGGAACATAAACCGTTGTTGTTTCCTGTTTCGGTTTTGAAGGAGGGCAATCCGCTGGATGTGGAGAAAAAACTACTCCAATTACGCTGGCAGGGAATAAACGAGCTGGAGCTTGGACATTACTCGGATATTGAATTTCTGGCGTTATATTATCTGAAACTCCAGATATTACGGAGACTACAGCATTTTGACAAAGATACAGGCAAAGAAAAATTTAAAACATTTACCGAAATAGGCGTATGAATAAGACTAAAGGAACCATTGTAGGTATTAACGGCAACATGATTTCGGTTGCCTTCGACGGCAATATTATCCAGAATGAAGTGGGTTATGCGATCACCGGCGAGGATCGTCTGAAGTCCGAAGTGATCAAAATTCAGGGTAATATTGCGTTTATGCAGGTGTTTGAGATCACCAAGGGTTTAAAAATTGGTGACAATGTGGAATTTACCGGAGAAATGCTCTCAGTACAGCTGGGACCCGGAATTTTGGGGATGGTGTACGACGGTTTGCAGAATCCGCTGAATGAGCTGGCGGAGTTGCACGGCTTTTTCTTGAAGCGAGGCGTAATTCTCGATGCTCTGGATTTCAACAAAAAATGGGAGTTTACACCGACGGCTAAAAAAGGCGATACCGTTACCGGAGGCAGTATCCTCGGTCATGTTAAAGAAGGTATTTTCGAGCACAAGATTTTCGTTCCATTCAATTATCAGGAAAATTTTATAGTAAAGTCTATCGTCGATAAAGGCGGTTACAAAGTCGATCAGGTTATATCCACAATTGAGAACGACAAGAGCGATAAGTTGGAACTTATGATGTATTTTGATTGGCCTGTGAAAATACCGATCACCAATTATCGTGAAAAAATGGTGCCCAAAGAACCATTGGTGACCCAGACTCGTATTATCGACACTTTTTTCCCGGTTGCCAGGGGTGGAACTTACTGTATTCCAGGTCCGTTCGGCGCCGGTAAAACCGTTCTTCAGCAGGTTACCAGCCGTTTTGCGGAAGCCGATATCGTGATCATCGCCGCCTGCGGAGAACGCGCCGGCGAGGTTGTAGAAACCCTGCGGGAGTTTCCTGAAATTACCGATCCCCGCACCGGTAAATCATTGATGGAACGAACGATAATTATCTGTAACACCAGCTCCATGCCGGTGGCTGCCCGCGAGGCATCGGTTTACACAGCGGCAACGTTAGGTGAATATTACCGGCAGATGGGCTTGAATGTACTTCTCTTAGCCGATTCTACCTCCCGCTGGGCACAGGCGATGCGCGAGTTGTCCGGTCGTCTCGAAGAAATTCCCGGCGAGGAAGCCTTTCCCGCTTATCTGGAATCCCGGATCGCTCAATTCTATGAACGCGCCGGTTTAGTGGAACTGAATGACGGGAACATAGGAAGTTTGACCATCGGCGGTACGGTCAGTCCGGCAGGTGGCAACTTCGAAGAACCGGTGACTCAATCGACGCTGAA
>JAGLWX010000462.1 GCA_023133185.1 Fidelibacterota bacterium | reverse complement strand
GCAATTCATCCGCTGGAAAGCTGGTCGAAGTACGAGAGTTTTAATCAACCGAAATCGATTGACGACGCCCGCAAAATACTGTTCAAGGGGAATGAAGTTCACCAGATGATGCTGGTGGTAGGTGAAGAAGGAACATCGGTGGAGGATTACATCATTTATCTGAAATCCGAATTTCTCGACAGTGTCTATCTACAGCAGAATTCTTTTGATTCCGTAGATGGAGCGACATCTCCCGAACGTCAAAAATATGTCTTCAATTATGTCCACGATGTACTGATAACCGAATTCAGCCTGAAAGAAAAAAACGAAGCCCGGAATTTCTTTAATAAAATGCGCCAGTTGTTCATCGACTGGAACTACATCGACATGAAAGATGAAGAATTTAACAGGCAGGAAGCTGTAATAACCAAATTGATTGAGGAAAACTCAAGCGATGCAAAAGGTATATAATAAAATATTAAGCGTATCCGGTAATGTCATTACCGTCAGCGCGAATGACGTCTCTTATGAAGAGCTGGCGGAAGTTACAACCCAGCGCGGCAAATCTCTCGCCCAGGTAATTAAACTCGAAAACGATATTGTGTCGTTGCAGGTCTTTGCCGGCAGTCAGGGCATTGCCACCAACGATGAGGTCCGCTTTCTGGGAAATCCCATGCGCGTGACTTTTTCGGATAATATGTTAGGTAGAATTTTCAACGGCAGCGGCGTTCCCCGTGACAGAGGACCGGCGTTAACTGAGAATATGATCGAGATTGCCGGACCGTCGGTTAATCCCGCAAAACGTATCATCCCGAAAAGAATGATCCGTACCAATATCCCGATGATCGATCTTTTCAATTCTCTGGTGGTTTCCCAGAAACTGCCGATATTTTCGGTGTCCGGCGAACCCTACAACGAGCTGCTGGCACGTATTGCGCTGCAGGCGGAAGTAGATATGATCGTCCTTGGCGGTATCGGACTGAAATACGATCAGTACATGTATTTTAAAAATACTCTGGAAGAGGGCGGCGCTCTGAGCCGGTCGATCTTCTTTGTTCATACCGCATCAGACCCGATCGTGGAAGGTTTGATGGTGCCTGACCTCTGCCTGGCTGTTGCTGAGCGTTTTGCTCTCAAAGGTAAAAATGTTCTCGTTCTGCTCACCGATATGACCAACTTTGCCGACGCGCTGAAAGAAATCGCCATTACCATGGAACAGGTTCCGTCCAACCGTGGTTATCCGGGTGATCTTTATTCACAATTGGCTGCCCGTTATGAAAAAGCGGTGGATTTTGATACCGCCGGCTCTGTGACGATTCTGGCAGCGACGACCATGCCCGGCGACGACGTCACTCATCCGGTGCCTGATAATACCGGTTATATCACCGAAGGTCAGTTCTATCTGCGCAATGGGCGGATTGAACCATTTGGGTCACTCAGCCGTTTGAAACAGCAGGTTAATGATAAAACCCGTGACGATCACCGTGCAATTATGGATGGTATGATCCAACTCTATGCCCAATACAATGAGACCGAGGAGAAACGGGCGATGGGTTTCCGGATGAGTGAATGGGACCGAAAATTGCTGAAATACGGCAAACTATTTGAAGCCAATATGATGGATCTGTCGGTTAATATCGCCCTGGAAGACGCTCTCGATCTGGGATGGAAAATTTTAGCCGAATGTTTCACACCGGATGAGACTCGTATGAAAACCGATCTGGTTAATAAATTCTGGCCGGAGGAAGCTGCATAATGGCAAAGATTCGTTTAACTAAAAACGAATTAAAGAACCAGAAAGAGGCGCTCAAGCGCTATACCCGCTATCTGCCTACACTGGAATTGAAAAAGACCCAGCTGGTTAACGAGATTCGGATCATTACCCATCAGATTGAAACAATCCGGAAAGAAATAGAGCGCTTTGAACGGGAGCTGTTCCGGTGGGTGGATGTTTTTGGGGAAGAGATCGACATACCGTCTCTTTTCTCTATCGATAGGATCGTTACGACCAGTGGAAATATTGCGGGAATCGATATTGATATTTTTGAAAAAGTCCTCTTCAAGGATGAAGAGTATGATTTTTTTGAAATTCCATTATGGGTAGATAAAGGTATCGA
>JAGLWX010000461.1 GCA_023133185.1 Fidelibacterota bacterium | reverse complement strand
TTCCGGTAAGGAAACTCCGTATCGTATTTGCCGTCGTTTAAGGCTGGATAGGTCACCTGGTATATGCGTTTCGAACAAGATATTAAAAGCATAAAAATACTGATTCCAACACCCAATATAAAAAATCTAATATATTTCATAGTGTGATCCGTTTTTTTAAGATTTATGTTGAATTTCGGACATATCCATTGGATCAAAAACCAAAACTTGTGCGCCGACCCCCGCGTTCTTCGTATTTAAGATCGCGCAGGGTGGGTGATTTTACATTAATTGTCAGATTATATTGTTTTCCGTATCCGCTGGGCGTCCAGCCAAATGACAATTGCCAGCAGTGCAGATCCCTGGTTACATGGAAATTCTGGCTGACAATTTTTTTATCAAGAAGATCGAAATTTGCCCGCCAGCCTACTTTCCATTTAGAACCGAGATTTAGTTTCAGGTTTAATGTCATCCAGAATGTTTCTCTCTTAGTTGCAGGATCTGATCGGGAAAGATTGTAGCGCAAACTTAAATTTGCCGTCCACAGTTCGCTTCCTTCAATGCGTCTTTGAAGAAGGTCGGAGAAATCTTCATCGGTATTAATATCTCCTAACAGATCATCTTCACTGATTTCGGTTGTATCTGTGCCGGTATCTTCCGGTTTCAGCGCTCCGAACCGTCGTCCCGATAGCGCAAAACCGGTGGAAGCGCTCACGTTGGTTAACCGCGGTACCGGTATGCCATACAATTCATCGTTCCATTCGTTGACCCGTCCACTCCGGTAAGCATAAAAATCATGACTGGCGCTGATATTGAGCGCTAATTTTTTTGATAACTGTGTTCGGATGGAAGTTCTGACAGGCGCCCATTGCAGACTATCGGCTGCGAAATTATGGCTGGTACTGAAATTCATCGTAAACAGATCGATTTTCTTTTCCTCATCGCCGCGCCTGGTTTTTGCCTGGAAGATATTGCTGACGCGAATGGTCATGGATTTTGATTCGCCGGAAGGTGTTCTCCCTAACATTGTGTTTCCAAACGGATCATATCTCCATTCGTAGCCCGTGGAATCCACCCAGGTCTGAATATAACCCGGATCCCATCCCAATATCTCTTTGGTAAAATCCGGTCGATATGAGAAACCTATCTGAGGCGTCAGAACGTGGCGTATTGTTCGCAGGGCGCCGATACGAACCGGAAACAGTCCATATATTTTCGTCTGAGCGTTGAAAGACATACTGCCGGTATGGCGGGCGTTGAATTTCTTTACCGGCTTTGTTTGAATCTTCCCGTTTTCGATAACAAATCCACCAAGTGAATCATAGACCGGTGTGTCATAATCCACAATCCAGCCTTCCTGGATGCTCATGCTCTGGTTCAGTGTGATATACTTGAACGCTTTTTGAGAACTGTTCAGTGAAATGTTATGTGTCATGGCTTTTTTGCTTATATCCTGCTGTTCCCAGAGCAGTGAATCATTGCTTTGGTAGTAAATATCCTGATTATTACGGTATTTGGAATTAACGCTGAAGTAAATATTATTGTACCATTTTGCATCTGAAGCGCCGGAGCCGGATCTCATCGGAATGATCGGTTTTGAACTGCGGCTGAATGAAATATTCGGCAATGAACGCTTGATGTAATTTATTCGTTTTCCTGAACTGGTCGGATCACTTTCAATCAGGGTCTTTGCCTGTAAATTCGTTGTCTGATTGAACGTCATCGACATGGAATAGGGTTTTCCAGTCCAGGTTTTGGACAGTGTGGCGTTGCTAATCAACTGCTGATTCAAACGAGTATTCTGGCTGATACCTAATTTTTGATACAGATCATCGCTGCTCACAAATCGTCCGTTCGCCCTGAAGCGCATTGTGGGGCTGATTTTTTGACTATGATTAACGTTCAGACTCCATTGCTTTTTGTGATAATCCGATAAAAATTCGTTAGTATAAGAACCGGAAAGCGCACCATTGAACTTATAACGTTTTGAATAGCGTGTCTTATAATGCATGATGGTGCCGCGTTTATCAAAAAAATCCGTAGTCAATCGCAGATCATAATAATCGCCGGGCGCCCAGAAATAGCCGAGTCCCCGGATGTATCCGCCGGCATTACTGCTCTCTCCATAGGTCGGCATGATCCAGCCGGAATGGCGCTTCCCGCCCTTATTCGGAAATATTCCAAAGGGCAACGCCAGCAGGGGAATATCATGTATATACAGCACAATTGGTCGGGCAATGATTTTATCTTTATGGATTAGCTTCATCTGTTTGCTACGGAAATAATAATGCGGCGAGTCGGGAATATCGCAGGTTGTGTAAATGCCGTTGGTCACATAGAATTCAGTTGGACTGACTTTGCTGATATTATCGCCGTAGTAATAGCCGTCCTGTTCCTTGGTACTGCCTTCGACGATGCGCCCCTTCTGGGTCTTCATATTGTAGATCATTTCATCGCCGGAAAAGGGCTCCCGTCCTTTTTGGAAAAGCGTTGGAAGATCGCCTGATGTCGAATCATACGGCGGAGGTTCCATAGGATAGGCATAGAGCAGGTTTTCATTCCATTTGATGGATATTTTTCCGGCTGTTAATCGCATGTCCGCCGACTTGATCGATGACTGATCCAGCAAATCCGTTGTTTTATCATTTAGGAAATAATCAATGCGTTCCGCCGAATAGACAACGGTTGTATCGACACTGGTGTTGGTTTTATCCGGGATATATTTGCCTTCGGTACCGCCGATCACCGTGATATGATTCAGGCGTTTGTCCTGGAATTTCATGATAACCGTATCGCCGCTGGCAATATTAACGCCCTGAATGACGCTGTCTTCCGTGACGTTATAATAGCTGGTCGCCATACCGAATACGCTAATGGAATCGGTTTGACCCTCCTCAAAATAGATTTCCA
>JAGLWX010000460.1 GCA_023133185.1 Fidelibacterota bacterium | reverse complement strand
ATGAATACACAATATGATATTATTTTTAGAATCACTACTGCTGTTAATGGCTTTTGGTCATATGGCGTTCAAAATTTATCTTTGCCGGGTCCTCAGCGGAAAACCGGATTTTCACATTCATATTGGCCCCCTGGTACGGGAGTAATATATCCCGGGCACTTAGCGGATATCAACTATAATATTACATGGCTATTTGTACATGAAGTTCAACATGCTATTGATGCTCTTTATAATTCAAATGGGCATGACGAAATGTATCATGGCGATCAACCTCATAAATTCCCTGTTACTTGTGGAGAGCATTATGATTTTCAGGCAAAAATGTTTCGGACATTTGATGCCTATGAGGATTTACTAAGCAATTGGGGTGATATTTATGAAGCGATAGATGCAGATAATGACGGCTTTCCGGATAATGAACCTCTCGTTGAATTGGATGAATTGAGATTTGGAAGCAACCCCGATTTGAAAGATACAGATACAGATGGATATACCGACAAACAGGAAGCGATAGATGGGTCTTATAGCGGAAGCAATCCTAATAATCCCGATACGGACAGCGATGGTATTGTTGATGGTCTGGATCAATATGTACGCTTTCCGGTGCACACAACGATTAAAAAGCATACGCCGACAATTGACGGCATTATTGAAGATGGATGGTCCCTTACTAATAATACTGTAAGTTATACTCAAATAGGATATTCGCCCAAATTGTATTTATGCTATGATAATGATTCTCTTTATCTGGCATTATACCTGGAGCAAATTGGAATTCCTGAAATCAGTTTTGATTTTCAGTCTGACGGCTGGTATCATTCAAGCGGAAACACCATAATGAAGATCAACCCATCATTGGGGAATTTTTTATCTTTCAGGTCATTGGATGCAGATTCGGTTGTCCAGGCGTATAGTGTATCTATCGGCGGAGACCCGGCTGGAATGTGGGATGATAATCCAGATTATCAGCGGCACTTTGGCCGCAGGGTGATTTCACCGGGCCAGGTAAATCTCAAAGTGAACCTGGATTTTCCGGTAATTCAAATCGAAATGGCAATACCCAAAAGAGAATACGCAGGATTAACTTTACAACCGGGGGATCATTTTGGTTTAAATATCCGATATTCTAAGGTGAATAATGATCCGGACCAGTGGGCAACTACTTTTGATCAATATAATTTTGTTTATTTTACATTAGATAGTGGTCAAGTAGATATTGATCGTAAAGATGATAATAAAATTTTAGTGCTTAAACAATTCAGTCTTTCACAAAATTATCCTAATCCTTTTAATCCTCAGACAAAAATCGAATATCAAACTAATAAAGATGGGCTATTGGAACTTACGATTTATAATGTGATTGGAGAGCGTATTCGGACATTAGTTAATAGCTATACCCAATCCGGGGCATATCAGGTTGTTTGGGATAGTAAAAATGACAAAGGAGTTCAGGTGCCTAACGGAATTTATTTTTACAGATTAAGTATGCCGGGAGAAATTTTCTTAACCCGGAAAATGGTTTTGTTGAAATAAAAAATTAATATAAATTCAGTTACTTGAAGGTAAAAGTAACTAAATGCTGAAATTAGTTGAAAAAAAAATTTATTGAGGAGTTTAATTTATAAAAATTATGTTTGAAAAAAATATGTTAAAATCAATCAGGCTTGTCTTTCTTATTCTTGGATTTTTCGGAATATCTGTTGCTGGCTTTTCTCAGGTTTATAATGATGATTTTTCCCAAAACAGTTTGGGATACTATAATATCACAGGCGGCGTTTCCTGGAGCGCTTCGGATAGCACGCTTAATTTAGAAGGAGGAGGCAGCTGCGAGATATATACTAAAAGAGACTTTGGGAATAATTTTGAAATCAGCGGGAAAATTTTAATCCCCGGTGATGGCGCCAATCAATGGGGCAGCGCCGCTCTTGCAATTTATGATGAGACGAATGGGAATAAATTCTGGGGGACTTTGGCTTTTGGTTACGG
>JAGLWX010000046.1 GCA_023133185.1 Fidelibacterota bacterium | reverse complement strand
TTTTAACTTCTAATCGGAGTACTCATCGAATAAATTCCTCAAAGGGACTGACGATGGTTAATGTTTATCAACGGTCGAGCTAAGCGCCGTTATCCAGCACCTGTCCGACCTGCCGGCAGGCTTGGGTTAAGTCACATGTATGCCACCACTTAACTCAAGTCGTCTCAAACATTCACGCTTATTCAAAAACTCATCCCATTCCGCCTTAAGTCAAGGGCTGGCAGCGCCAAGAGAAACAAAGATAATTGACAATTAGCAATTGACAATTAATAGGGGTAAACACCTATAAAAATGAGTGTTTCCCTCTATTTACAAAACTAACATAATCATTTATAATATCTACATGAATGCAAGAGTAGAAATTCCATGAAAATTCTAATTGTCGAAGATTCGGTTAAAATGCGGGAAATGATAAAAAACGTCCTGACAAACAGCGTAACCGAGTTTTTTGAGTGTTGTGACGGTATCAAAGCCCTAAATGCCTATGCAAAATATAAACCGGACTGGGTACTCATGGATATAAGGATGAAGGAAATGGATGGTATTCGTGCCACACAGCAGATCATGACAGATTACCCACATGCAAAAGTACTTATGGTTACTAATTATGACGAGCCTTCTCTGCGTAAAGAAGCTAAAGAAGCCGGCGCATGCGGCTACATTCTAAAAGATAACCTGCTGAAAATAAGAAGATTTATTCATTTATAACCCGGACTTGTTATGGAGTAATGGAGTGATGATCTCTTTAAAGGGAAAAAGTTTTAAAGGAGGTTAAAAAATAATAAGGGAATTCAAATCAAAGGATCAGCTATTTTCTGAATTTGAGAAAATATGCAAACAATTTACTGTATTAAGTGAGGAAACTTACTCATTATCGGTGCAAGATAAAAATATTAAATCTCTATTGGATTATTTCATAGATGTTGCTAAGGATGTATCCCGTAAAAGAACCGGTCAGCCTGACAAGATTTTCGAACTTGCCAAAACCGATATTTACCCCGAGCGGATATACGATCTGGCAGAGTCCTTTGGAATGATGATTGTAAAAATTGAAGCCCGGGATTTCCTACTCGTTAAAACTATAAATGAGTTGGAAAAAATTAACCAGGATCTTCAAAGAGAAATCCAGGAACATAAAATTGCCGAGGAGATTATCGGTACATATATTGATTTTTACAATAAAATCAATATCGGTTTGTGCATCTATAAAATGGAATCAATTGGGGACCGTAAGGTATTCAGGTCGTTCAGAAATAACCCTGCCATTAAAAATGCCAATATTGCGGATTTGAAGGTTGAAACAGGTAATACGATTGAAGAGAACTTACCGGGACTTCGTAAAATTAGGATCCAGGGTATTTGTGAAAAAATCCTGGAATCAAGCCAACCTGTCCACCTGGATAATATGTCCTTTATTAATAAAGATCAGAAAAAAATCTGGTATTCAATATCCATATTTCCTCTGACGAATAATTATATAGGTATATCCTTTAATGACATTACCGATATAACTGAAAAAAGGAAGACTGAAAAATTATTAAAAGAACGGCTGGAATATAAAAATAAGGAATTGACGTCTAAAGTCATGCATATGGCAGAAAGAAAAGAGCGATTGTTGTCCGCCATTCAAAATTTGCATGATCACGATTTGGCTACATTGGATGAGTATAAAAAACTGGTCAAGACTACGATTAATAATTTGGTTCAAAAATTTGGATCAACGTCGGAGTGGGATGAATTTGAATCTTATTTTCTTGATGTACACAATGAATTCTTCCAAAAATTATATGAGAAACATCCGAATCTGACACCCCGGGAAACCCGAATGTGCGCCTTCATTAAATTGAAAATGAATACCAAAGAGATAGCGAATCTCACGAACCTGACTGTAAAAACCATAGAAGTTTACAGAGTACGGCTCAGAAAGAAGCTTGATATTGCCAAAGGAGTCAATCTGGTGAGTTATGTCGGCAATCTGTAAAATTAGTAACATGTCTAACTTTGCGGAAGTTTAATTATGGAAAATACGTAAGTGTTCACCCCGTGAGATAACATTGAAATATGTGCTTTTAAACAAGACAATTTTGGCATCTTTTTATATTTTCCAGATAATAAATATTAGTAGTATCTAACGGGGTGAACAGAAATTGGAAATTAGAAATTAGGAAAAGAAATGAAAAGAGTCTATGAGTTAGATGTTTATCAACTGGCAGAAGAGTTGTCAGATATGGTTTGGCACAACTTTGACAAGTGGAATAAAAAAGTTCAAAACACTATAGGTTATCAGATAATACGATCATCTGACAGTATAGCAGCAAATATAGCCGAAGGTTATGGGAGATATACTCCATCTGACAGGAAAAAGTTTTATATATATTCAAGAGGATCTCTTGAAGAAACCAAATCACGGTTACGGAAACTAATCAGGAGAAAAGTTTTATCTGATGCGGATGCATCACAATATCAAAAAGTAATTGCTCCGCAGGAGTCCCTTCGGGAAAAAACCTGGTCCCAAATTGAATGCGTTTATCAACAGCACAAAATTATGATAACACTAATTTCTAATTTCCAATTTCTAATTTCCTCTAGGGGAGTTCCTTTGGAGAAACCGTGAACGGTTACGAAAATACTTCACAATTTGGAAGAGCTATTGCCAAATTTAAAGGAAAAGAACTTCCGCAAAGTTTATGTGTAAGCATTCGGAAGGTTCAGAAACAGTATGAATGTAGTGGTTTTGTTATGGTCAATAGTGGTTTTGCTATGTTGCGTATTGTTTATTTACTTATTACACTTTAACTGGTAAGAAATGAAAAGAGGGTAATGAAAACCTCACAAGACTACAATAATTTTCGTTTCATAGTGCTTCCGGTCTTTGGAATACCGGGTATCATCCCGTTAAAAACCAAGGGACCCTCGAAGAAAGATACGATAATTATTTTTGAAGAATAAAATCGGAATGTCCAGAATGCTGAACAGTAAAGAAAAAATGGAAAAAATATATCCCGCAAGAATTTATCGAAGTGGGATGTTTTTATCTATATGCATTAGATAGAGAGGAAATTTGAAATAGAAAATAGTTAGGTATTTTAAAATGTATAAAAATGAACAAATTTTATCCCGCAAGAATTTATCGAGGTGGGATATTTTTATTTATAGGCATTAAAACGAAATGGAAAATATTTATTAAAAGAGGTTGAATCATGAAACGATTAACATTAATTGGGATATATGCTTAATACTATGCACCCCGGCGAACTTACTTATCCTTTCTGGTTTTATAAAGGTGATATGCCTCTTGCCAAAGCGATAGAGGATTCTGTCCTTGTCGAGAATAATTCCGGCTGGTTTGTAAATCCGGCTGATTATCAATACAATATTACAATCACCGGTATTGTTGATGTAAATGGTTTTGAATCTGATACCACAGCCGATGTGTTGGGAGCATTCGTTGGGGATGAGTGCCGGGGAGTAGCTCAGCCGATCTATATTCCTGTATATGACCGCTACTTTACTTTTCTGATGGTCTATAGTAATGAATCTGAAGGTGAAAATATTCAGTTCAGGTTTTATGACTCGAAGGAAAAGGCTGAGCTATACATCCCGGTAGAATTTGATTTTGAATCGAATGCGATGATTGGAAGCGCTGATGAGCCTTATGAATTCCATGCACGTCAACTTGCTATCGGCGATCCGGGATATATACCGGAAGTTTTCAGCCTTGGTCAGAACTTCCCGAATCCGTTTAATCCCATAACGAAGATCGGTTATGGATTACCTGAAGATTCTCATGTAGAGATCGCTATATACAATATCCTCGGTCAGAAAGTAAAAACGCTGATATCGGAAAGACAGGCGCCGGGTTACCGCTTTGCCACCTGGGATGGTAGAGATAATAGCGGAAGATTTGTTTCTACAGGAGTGTACATTTATGTAATGACGGCAGGTAGTTTCCACGATGTGAAGAAGCTGTTGCTGTTGAAGTAGAGAACTTAACCTTCCGAAGGCTCGAAGCCTTCGGAAGGATTAAGTGAGGTGGATGTCGGTATTAAATTTAACAGTTATAAAAAAGATAACTCAAGAGGTGATGAAATCAAAATACGAGTTTTGCCAATTATAAAGATAATTCTATAAACTTTTAACCAAATTCATGGGGGATGCTATGTTCAAATCTATGATTAATCCCTACCTGTCCTCCCGATTTATCGGGAGGAATATATCGGGGAAAAAGTTTAGTTTAGTTTTAGGATTTTTGCTGATCATAGGATTGGCAATGAGCAGCAGTTTAATGGCACAAAGCTACAGTGGCGGATCCGGAACATCTGGAGACCCATATCAAATTGCCAACAAAGCAGATTTAAAATACCTGTCTGAAAACTCAGGTGAATGGGGCAAGTATTTCAAACAAACCGCTGACATAAATTTCATTGCCAGCGATTTCCAAAGTGGCGGTGATTTTTACAATAGTGGTTATGGCTTCATACCCATTGGCGAAGGTGATAAGTTTGGAACCCGATTTACTGGCTCTTACGATGGACAGAATCACACGATTGATGGGCTTTTCATTAACCGGCCCAGTAATTCAGGCATTGGTTTTTTTGGTGGGGTGCGTGGTTGGGAACCTCCAGTTAATATATCTAATATAGGGCTTACTAATGTAAATATTACTGGCTCAGGTTTTGTGGCTGGTTTGGCGGCAAGTTGTGATTATGTTTCCATTAGCAACTGCTATACCACCGGTTCAATTAATGGTAGTTATGATAATGTTGGTGGCTTAGTCGGTTGGCATGGATCTACATCTTCTATTAGTAATTGCTATAGTAACTGTACCGTGATTGGAACTTCCGAGTCCGTTGGTGGACTTATAGGAAGAATTTATGAAGCTTCTGTAACTAACAGTTATGCCACAGGGTCCGTTAGTGGAACTATTACTTATATCGGTGGTTTGGTGGGCAGGAATTATTCATCCACAGTAAATAATTGTTTTTGGGATACCCAAACCTCTGGACAAGATTTAAGTGCAGGTGGTACAGGCAAAACCACCGTCAAAATGAAAACCCATACCACTTTCACCGCTGCAGGCTGGGATTTTGAAGTAGAAACAGAGAACGGCACCAATGATTACTGGGATATGGATTACTCATTAGCGAAGAATAACGGTTATCCCTATCTTTCCTGGGAGGATGGCGAAGATGTATCTCTCCCCGTTGAACTATCCTCCTTCACCGCCACTTCAGGTCATGGGCAAGTTACCCTCCGCTGGATCACCGAAAGCGAAATAGAGAACCTCGGCTTCAATATTTACAGGAGCATCCATTTAAATAGTCAATATACAATAATCAATAATCAATTGATCCCCGGTGCGGGGAATTCATCCAGCCGGCATGAGTATGAATACGTGGATAAGGACTTAAGCAATTGGGTTAAATACTGGTATAAATTGGAAGATGTGGATTACAGCGGAAATACGAAGTTTCACGGACCTGTTTCAGCCACACCGATGAAAAGGGCTGTTCCCAGAGAATTTCGCCTGTATCCGAATTACCCCAACCCGTTTAATCCGCTTACGACGATTTCCTACGATTTGCCGGAAGACGGTTTTGTTGAACTGACGATTTACAATATGCGCGGAGAAAAGGTTGCAACACTCATGCAGGGCAAGCAGGAAGCGGGTTCGTATCAGATGAACTGGGATGGAACAAGTCAAAGCGGCGACATGGTGGCTTCAGGGATATATTTTCTGAGGATTGTGAGTGAGAATTTTTATAAGACGAATAAGATGATTTTTATTAGATAGAATATATGGAGTACGCTGACTGCGTCAGTGTAACATCCTCGTAGAGGCTGTACTCCAAAATTAGGATTTTTGAAAGCAACCGGTAAAAAAGGAGTAAAACAAACACTCATGTTTGTTCAATCTACATGGCTTCGCTCTTACGCTTTTTCTAACTTTATGAATCACGCATTGGAGAACAGTATGGCACAGGCAGATAGAATATCTTTGCGAAAGTTTATTCCCACGGCAATTTTTGACAGCAACCGGAGTTCTTTTCAGTATATGGATGTAGCTTTCGCAAAGGTTTGTTTTTTTAAAAAAAGCGAAATGAGTGTTCCAATAAGGTTTCCATACTAATTATCAATAAAAGTTAGAAAAAAGGAGGATGTGATGAAAAAGTTTAGTTTAGTTTTTGGATTTATGCTGATCATTGGATTAGCATTGAGCACAAGCCTGATGGCAGTTGATTATTATGTTGACCCATCCGGCACAGATGATGGAATCCATGGCTCAGGTACAGGAACAGATGCCTGGAAAACTATCGAATATGCCGTAAACCATGTAGACCCAACAACTGAAACTATTGTTATAAATGTTGCAGCAGGAACCTATAATCTCTGGGATGGAAGTAATACAGATAAAATTGTTATAGACAGAGGTTTCACAAACCTTACAATACAAGGTGCGGGAGCCACTTTCACTATTGTGCAGGCTCATACAGTTAAAGGCCCTGCAAATGACCGGGTTTTCAATATTGGGAGTGATGAAATCGTTACTATTGAAGCTATGACCATCCGCTATGGCAAACACGCAACCCAAAGCGGCGGTGGGATGCACCTTAATTCTGCAACTTTAACTCTGAAAAATTGCACCATCAGCGGAAACAATGCAGACGGTTTCGGCGGTGGGATCTGCAACGATAGTGGAACCTTAACCATGACCAATTGCACCGTCAGCGGAAATACTGCAGGCGAGTATGGCGGTGGTATCTGCAACTATGGGGGGACATTAACAATGACAAATTGCACCGTCAGCGGAAATACTAATTCAAGTATTGGTGGTGGTGGTTTGTTTACACATAATGGACCGGCAACCATAACTAACTGCACTTTCGCCAATAACGAAGCGACCATTACAAATGGCGGTGGTATTTATTTTCATAGTGGTAATCTTTATATCAAAAACACTATTATTGCCAATAATAATTCAAGTGGAACGGCTGATTATCATTATACCGGGGGAACATTAAAAGATAATGGCTACAATATTGTGGAAACAACTAATGTTGGAGCAGGTTCAAATGGTTTTACAAATAATACAAATAATGATATTGTCGGCGCCGGAACTTATAATTTGAGTACAACTCTTAAGGAAAATAACACCACTAATGGCACCTACACACTTAAAACCACAAGCGTCAGCGCGGCAATTAATGCAGGCAGCAATAGTGGTGCAAATAACGGAGTTGACCCACCAGCTCAAGACCAACGTGGTGCAAACCGAAACGGTGCAACAGACATCGGCGCTTATGAATATTATGATGATGACGGTTCTCTGCCCGTAGAACTCACCTCCTTCACCGCCACTTCAGGTCATGGGCAAGTTACCCTCAAGTGGACCACCGAAAGCGAGATAGAGAACCTCGGCTTCAATATCTACAGGAGCACGAATCCGAATGTTGAATTTTTAATGTTGAATGATGAATTAATTCCTGGAGCGGGGAATTCATCCAGCCGGCACGAATATGAATACGTGGATAAAAATCTAACTAACGGGGTAACATACTGGTACAAATTAGAGGATGTGGACTACAGTGGAAACACTGAATTTCACGGACCTGTTTCAGCCACACCGATGCAAAAGGCTGCTCCCAGAGAATTTCGCCTGTATCCAAACTATCCAAATCCATTTAATCCGCTTACGACGATTTCCTATGATTTGCCGGAGGAAGGATATGTTGAACTTACTGTCTATAATATGCGCGGAGAAAAGGTCACAACACTCATGCAAGGCAAGCAGGAAGCGGGTTCGTATCAGATGAACTGGGATGGAACAGACCGTAAAGGCGAGATAGTATCATCGGGGATATATTTTCTGAGGATTGTGAGTGAGAATTTTTATAAGACGAATAAGATGATATTTATTAGATAGGAAAACTTTGCGGAAGCTTAATTATGGAAAATACTTCACAATTTGGAAGAGTTATCGCAAAATTAAAGGAAAAGAACTTCCGCAAAGGTTTGCTTTTTCCTGTGAGAGATTATCTAAAGGATAGAAAGTCAAAATGAGTGTTCAAATGAAAAATCCGGGAAAGTGTCATAGATTTAAAATATTAATGGTGTTTCTGAAAGGTTAAAAGGTTTCCATACTAACTATCAATAAATGATGAATTATAAAAGTTTGAAAAAATTAAAAGGAGTATGAGATGTTAAAATCTATGATTAATCCCGATTTATCGGGGAAAAAGTTAAGTTTAGTTTTTGTAATTATGCTGATTATGTTATTAGCATTGAGCACAAACCTGATGGCACAAGTTGTTGATTATTATGTCGATCCATCTGGCACTGATGACATGCCTGGTGGAACATCTGGTGACCCATGGGCTACGATTGAATATGCTGTAAATAATGTCGCAAACCCTACAACAGCAACTATCGTTATCCATGTTTCAGGTGATACTTATACCCTTAACAATGATGTTAGCGTTAGGTAAAAAGTGGAGGAAAATAATAAAATTAAAAAGCAACATCTAACAAAGAGAGGAGAATATAAATGAAGCGAATTATTTTAGTATTTTTGATGTTAATCAGTTATTTGTATTGCACGGACTATATCAACGTCCATATCACTACAGGAGACAAACATGAAGAATTGTCAAACATCAAAAAAATTTATTTCGATGGTTCAAATGTGAAGTTTGAACTAAACAATGGTTATGTTGATACTGAAAGCATGGATGATATTATCAATATTACATTTGGAGAAACTCCACTTGGAGATCAATCACTTCCGGTTGAGTTGGTTAGTTTTACCGCTGTACAGAGTGGTAAAAATATTACTTTATTTTGGGAAACAGCATCAGAGGTCAATAATCTGGGCTTTGATATAGAACGAATCCATGATGGAGTAAATGAATGGGAAAATATTGGTTTTGAGGAAGGAAATGGAAGTGTCAGCAGCTCTTCTGAATATTGCTTTTGTGATAAAAATATAGAAAAATTCCACAACATACAATATCGTCTAAAACAAATTGATTATGATGGAAGTTTTGAATATAGCCGTGCAATTTCTGTAATGGTTGAAGAAGTAATATTACCCGATCAATTTAGATTGCATAACAACTATCCCAATCCATTCAACCCGGAAACAACAATTTCTTATGAGATAGTTAAAGAAAATATCACAATCTTAAAAGTTTATGATATTTTGGGTAATGAAGTTGAAGTACTGGTGAATCAAAACCAGACTCCCGGCAGATATAATGTAAAATTTAATGGCTCCAGTCTTTCAAGCGGAGTATATTTTTGTAAACTCGAATCAGGCAATTATTCAAAATTAATCAAAATGTTATTGGTAAAATAGAGGAGACCAGAGGATGTTTAAAAATATTTTTAAAGTACGGATTTTAATTATTTTATTAGTGCCTTGTCAGTTTGTACTTTCACAATCAAAAGATATCTTTATTTATAATGCGAATGGTTCTCGTGATATATTTGACGTATCAAAAGTAGATAGTATCACTTTCGTAGACGCCGGGGTCGCTGATATTGATGGTAACACTTACCAAACAGTACTAATCGGCAATCAACGGTGGATGGCGGAAAACCTGAAAGTGACGCATTACCGCAATGGAGATGCAATACCGAATGTCACTGATGCGCCAGAATGGAGTAATTTGACTACCGGTGCTTACTGTAATTATGATAATGATGCGAATAATGCAGTCACTTATGGTAGTCTATACAATTGGTATGCAGTAAATGACAGTCGTAATATCGCGCCCGAAGGTTGGCATGTACCAAGTGATGTTGAGTGGCAGACATTAGTTGATTACCTTGGTGGTTATAGTGTTGCCGGTGGCAAAATGAAAGAAACCGGAACAACACATTGGAATAGCCCCAATACCGGCGCTACCAACGAAAGCGGATTTTCCGCTTTGCCCGGTGGTTACCGCCACTACGCCACTGGCGGTTACAGCGCTCTGGGCACCAACGGTTATTTCTGGTCGTCTACCGAGGAATATAGTGCCTATGTGTACTACTGGTTCCTGTATCAAAATTATTCATTCGTGACCCAGGACGTCAGCTTCAATTGGCAACGCGGGTTTTCTGTTCGTTGTGTCAGGGATTAGTTGACTATTTGTCTATTTGAATATATGGAGTACGCTGACTGCGTCAGTGTAACGTCCTCGTAGAGGCTGTACTCCAAAATTAGGATTTTTGACAGTAACCGGAGTTCTTTTCAATATGCAGACGCAAACCCGATTTATCGGGGCAAAGGTTTGCTTTTTCCTGTTATTCTCGTTCCGGGGCTTAGCTCCGGGACGGACTATATCGGTTGCAGAGCAAGAGCCCTGCAACCAGAATAAGGTTTGCTTTTTTCAAACTTTGCGAATCACGAATTGGAGAACAGTATGGCACAGGCAGATAGAATATCTTTGCGAAAGTTTATTCCCACGGCAATTTTTGACAGTAACCGGAGTTCTTTTCAGTATATGGATGTAGCTTTCGCAAAGGTTTGCATTTTCCTGTTATTCTCGTTCCGGGGCTTAGCTCCGGGACGGACTATATCGGTTGCAGAGCAAGAGCCCTGCAACCAGAATAAGGTTTGTTTTTTAAAAAGTGAAATAGGTTTTCAAATGATGATTAATAGGATTTTAACAAAAAGGAGGATGTGATGAAAAAGTTTAGTTTAGTTTTTGTAATTATGCTGATTTTGTTATTAGCATTGGGCACAAACCTGATGGCGCAAACATCAACACCACCTGCAAGCGGAGATGGCTCAGAGGGTAGTCCATATCAGATTGCAACATTAAATAATCTATACTGGATTAGTGAACACAGAGTGGAATGGAGTAAGTATTTCGAACAAACCGCGAATATTGATGCATCTACAACTTCAGGTTGGAATGGCGGTGCAGGCTTTATCCCTATCGGGAGTGAGACACACAAATTCACCGGCTCTTATGACGGACAAAATC
>JAGLWX010000459.1 GCA_023133185.1 Fidelibacterota bacterium | reverse complement strand
GCCAGTAATTCTTTCTCAATTTCATTGGTATTGGGAATATAGTGCATTATCTGTTAAACCAGTTTTTTATAATCTTCAGGACTTAATAAACCGTCCAATTCAGCAGGATCAGACAACTTGATTTTTACAATCCAGCCTTCCCCGTAAGGGTCTTTATTTACCAGTTCCGATGTATCGGCGAGCGCCTCATTTACTTCGACTACTTCACCGGAAACGGGACTGTAGATATCGGCGACCGTCTTTACGGCTTCAATCGTCCCGATAGAATCGCCTTTCACAGCGGTATCGCCGACAGATGGCAATTCCACATAGACAACATCTCCAAGTTCACCGGCGGCATATTCGGTTATGCCTATTGTTGCCACATCACCATCGACCAATGTCCATTCATGATTATTCGTGTACTTTAAATTCCCGGGTACGTTCATCAACTCTTCTCCTTACAAATAAAATTTATTGAAATTTAAAATCTTTTAAAAAATCAATGTGTAAATCGCCGGACCGAAAAGACGGATCTTTAAGAATTGCCTGATGAAACGGTATTGACGTCGAAACGCCTTCAATAATGGTCTCCTCCAGGGCGCGTTCCATTCGGGCGATAGCTTCCGCCCTGTCACTACCATGAGTAATGAGCTTTCCCAGCAGTGAATCATAATTCGATGGAATTTCGTATCCGGCATAAACATGGGTATCCATCCGCGTACCCGGACCGCCGGGAGCGTGAAAAGCAACGATTTTACCCGGTGACGGCATGAAATTATTATAAGGATCTTCCGCATTGATGCGACATTCTATCGAGTGTCCGCGCAATTTAAATTTCTTCAACCATTTGGGAAGATGGTGTTCATTCGCCAGATTTATTTGTTCTTTTAACAGATCAAATCCGGTCACCATTTCAGTAACCGTGTGTTCCACCTGGATCCGTGTATTCATTTCCATGAAATAAATGTTGCGATCCTTATCCATCAGGAACTCTACGGTCCCGGCGCTGGAATAACCGACCGCTTTAGCTGCCTTAACCGCAATCTTTCCAAGTTTTTCTCTTAAATTTTCATCGACCGCCGGTGATGGGGATTCTTCAATCAATTTTTGATGTCGCCGCTGGATTGAGCATTCACGTTCACCCAAATAGGCAATATTCCCATAATTATCACCAATGATCTGAACTTCGATATGGCGAGCCTGTTCAATCAGTCTCTCCATATAAAGCGCCGGATTCCCAAAAGCTATCCGGGCTTCTTCACGAGCCGTTAAAAACGCATCTTGCAGCTGATCAGGTTCCCGTACAATCCGCATTCCACGTCCGCCGCCACCCGCAACTGCTTTTAATATCACGGGATAGCCGAGGTCTTCGGCGACTTTTTCCACATCTTTGATACTATGTATAACGTCTTCACTGCCCGGAGTAACAGGGACGCCGGCTTTTATCATCGTGGCACGGGCTTCCGCTTTGTCACCCATTCGTTTAATAACTCCGGGGGATGGTCCAATAAATAAAATTTCATTATCTTCACACATCTGGGCAAAATCGGGGTTTTCAGCCAGAAATCCATATCCCGGATGAATGGCATCTGCATTCGTCACCTCAGCAGCGCTGATGATCTGGGATTGTTTCAGGTAACTATTCTGGCTGTTTGCCGGTCCGATGCAAACCGCTTCATCGGCAAACCGAACATGCAATGATAGCGAATCAGCGGTCGAATAGACCGCCACAGTCGGAATACCGAGCTCTTTACAGGCACGGATAATCCTAAGTGCGATTTCACCCCGGTTGGCTATAAGGATTTTCTTTATCAAAATATATCTTAATTCTTATTTATTGTAAATTAACCTGCCGGATCAATAACAAACAAGGTCTGATTATACTCTACCGCCTGCGCATTATCGACAAGCATTTTTATCAATTTCCCGGTCACTTCCGATTCAATGACATTCATGATTTTCATGGCTTCAATAATACAAAGCGGCTGACCGATTGATAAATGATCTCCTATTTTAACATAAGGTTCCGCATCCGGAGCCGGAGCCAGATAAAACGTCCCCACTATGGGTGCTTTAATCTCAACGCCTGCATCGTTATTCTCATCTGCAACGGCTGTATGATCTTCGGCAATTCCGGCAACTTCGACAAACTGATGCTGGATATTTTTTCGGGCTGTTTCTGTGGCAGCTACCGTTGTCCCGGCAATATTTCCTCTATTTTCATTCTTTGTTATCCGTATTTTCCGCCCCCACCGCGAAATCTCAATTTCACTGATATTATGGGATTCCAGAATCTTGACCAGTTCGAGTATTTTAGATGATCTCATCGATTCCTCACTTTATTCTTTTATTCGCTCACAATATGAACCGTTTCGCGTGTCAACGCGAACCTTATCACCCACATTAATAAACAATGGAACTTGAATTGTATAACCGGTTTCCAGCACCGCGGGTTTAGTGCCGCCCGTTACAGTATCTCCTCTTATCCCCGGTTCCGTATCGCTTATTTCCAGGTTAACATGAGGCGGGATTTCGATATCTATTGCGTCAGATCCGTGGAAGAGGACCTTGATCACTTCATTTTCTTTGATGAAATTCGATGCTTCTTTAAATATATCATCGTTTAAAGGAACCTGGTCATACGTTTCGGTATTCATAAATATATAGCTGACGCCGTCATGGTAAAGGTATTGCATTGCAACGGCTTCCAACCGGACAATATTGATTTTTTCACCTGATCGAAATGTGTTATCAACCACTTGACCGGTGCGAATGTTTTTGAATTTTGTACGGATTCGTGCGCCGCCACGCGCCATTTTCACATGCTGAAACTCGACTACTTTTAATAATTCTCCGTTTAAATTAACGATCAATCCATTCCGGATATCTGTTGTTGATGCCAAATGTTCTCCCTTCTGAAAATAGCCCCGACGTGAGCGTAAATTTACGTGCTGATTGATTTAGTGTCAACCAATTTTTCCCCGGCAGATATTAACTTCAGAACTCCTGACCTGATGTTGAAAAATCAATGATTTATTTCAATGAATTCGTAAAATAAAATGTCATAATTTGTGATAAACTGGGAGTTCTGATTTCAAATATCAAATATCAAATATCAAAGTGCAAATTGTATTAAAGGAAGTGAGAAAATCAAGGTTTTGGATTCGATTAATTAAAAGAGCAAGTTTGATTCCGAAAGATAAAATTTCACCAATTCTTTGTGAAACTGATGAACTTATTAAAATAATTGCAAAATCAGTTGTTACATCAAAGATAAAAAAATAATTTGAAATTTAGTATTTGCGCCGAAGGCGTCCCTCTGGGGCTATTTGCATTTTGAAATAACAGCTATCCCGACTGATTTCAACATGAATAACTCCGATTGAAAATCTAAACCACAACGCGGTTCCAGCAATTTTTGCAAAAATTAGAGACAGAATAATCTGCGATAAGTCAGGAGTTCTGAACTTTATGTCCTCTTTTCAAGCAGTATCAGGAAAACCATTTGGGATATCCCCAACTTATCTTATCTTTGGATAATGATGTACTTAACCGGATCCGATGTACCGCTATTTTTTTTGCTGTTAAACATTTCGCTATGGCTGTTTCCGGTTTTTCTCTACGCCGAAATGCATTACCGGTGGTCATTTTTTAAAGGATTCTTATTCAAAAAACAACCGGAAGTCATTTTTGACCTGCCCTACCGAATTCAATCCGGCACTCTTCCGGTGCTGTTGCTTATCAAAGATGCCGATCGCTATCCCATACAGATTCACAAAATCGAAATTGTGCTGAAATCACCCGAGAATTTGGAGGTACTGAAACAGGTAACAATTGAAGTTCCGCAATTCATTGATACAAAGTGGTACTACAGAATATTTCATATCGACTGCACGGAATTTAATAATCAATGGCTGAAGGTAGATTGTTACGCATATGCTTCTATCGGCTCGAAACGATTAATTATTAAGAATGATAACTACCGTACATTATCGCAAAACCCCTTTTCAACGTTTATTGATCCCGATCCATTACCATTAGAAAAAGGCTGGATATGGGGCGATCTTCACTGCCATTCATCCTACACCGAAGATCAGGCTGAATTCGGTGCGCCACCGCAATGCATCAGTCCGATGGCGGCGGCAATGGGGCTTTCATTTTGTGCCCTGACGGAACATTCCTACGATATGGATAATTACT
>JAGLWX010000458.1 GCA_023133185.1 Fidelibacterota bacterium | reverse complement strand
TAAACCCCGTGTAATAGTTCGTTTATTCATCTTCATGTTATTATTGTCTTTTCTTATTACATGGGGTAAACTCTGCGTACCTTTGCGATCTCTGCGCCTTTGCGTTAAAATTTTCTTTACCCTTTTAATATTCTTTTCACTAAAGTGAAAGTATGCTTTTTACCATCGAGAATCCAAAATATTCTTTACAAAAATACAAGAATTTGAGAATTAAGAGACTAAGAAGTCCAGTTCGAAGAAAGATGTAATCACATATTGTTGTAAAAATTTAGTGATCTTAGAGGTAGAGAACTTATTTCTTAGTTTTTACATATTCCGGATATAATTTTTCCATACAGTCCGGGCAAATGCCATGACTGAATACAGCATCGGAATGCTCGGTTATATAACTTTCTACCTGATTCCAGTAGCCGCTGTCGTCACGGATTTTTTTACATTGTGCGCAAATAGGTATTAAACCACTCAGTCTCTTGACTTTATTATAAGCCTCTTGCAGCTCGGCAAATAACTCTTCTTTTTCCTGAATCGCTTTGTGGTATATAACAGCCTCGGTCAATTGTGGTACAACTTGTTGTAAACGTTGAAATTCTTCGGTTGAAAAGGGCTTATCTCGTGAAATATCCATGATTCCCAGCGCCGTGTTTCCAAACGACAGGGGAAAGATTATAACCGAATTGATTTCCAGAACCTTATAAATACCTGGAATTAATTTTCTTAAAACGTTACTGTCTGTAAATTCTTCTATAAGCTGTATGATTTGTTTATCATTGGTCAGAATTGCCGGCTTATTTGAAGATAAGGTCTTAAAATACGTACTTTTTGTTGACCTGATGATCTTTACGGAAGGTAATTTGATTCTCAGAACTTTTTCGATAGTTGATATGATTTTAGGATGCAATGTATTATCCTGCATCTCCAATTTGGTTTCATCTCTGTTTAGCAGATACACCGTTACCCCAAGACAATTATAGATGCGGCTGATTTCTTTTGATAGTAATGATAAAATATTATTCAGAGATTCCCGGTGAATTACTGCTGAATTCAGGGCATTGATCAGTTTCAGATCATCGTGCTGCTGCGATAATGTCTTTATCATCTGTTCAAATTGTAGTGTATGCTGCTGTATTTGTTTTGGATTCTCCATACGTTGATGTAACGCTTTCGTGTTTTTTAATTTTTCTTACGCCGTTCTTTAAAACTCCTCACACGGTTTTGCCCGGCTAACAGATAGAAACAATTAATATCCGTGATACATAACTATAAAACCTTGGCCTCATTCCCATAAATATCCTACTGTTAATTAGTTTAATAAATATTTGGACAATGTCAACTGTTTTTTCCTCGGCTTTTCCTTCCTGAAAGATATAAAGAGAGAGAATGTAGTTTGGCAATTTTTAACCTTTTTAGTTATGGTGTTGTCCAAATGGTGTTGAAAATGTATGTTTAAAAAGTCGAGGAGGAAATAATGATGAAACGAATGAATTGGCACAGATCAGTTATTTTTCTGCTGGTAATTTTATTTGTAATGATGACAGGAAGTTCACTGATTGCCCAGACGCCCGGACCGGGACGGGGCGGAAGACATCCTGGTAGAATCCGGCCAGTGCGTCCGGAGGGACCGTGTTTGTTGGATCAACTTACGGAAGAACAACAACAGGAATTACAAGCATTAATCGAGGAAATGAGAGCAGATGATGCCACCCGGGAAGAAATTCATGAAGCGGTAATTGAATTATTGACAAGCTGGGGTATTGAAATACCGGAAGGTTGGGAACCCCGGTTTGGCGATAGACCGGGACGACCCGGACGATTTGAAGACCCGATCTGGGCTCAACTCTCTGAAGAGCAAAGACAACAGGTGATGGCTAAGCTTAAAGAATTACGTGAAAACGAAGCCAGTCGTGAAGAAGTGCAAACCGCCCTGGTAGAACTCTTTGGGAGTTGGGGGATCGAATTGCCGGAAAACTGGGTGCCCCGCTTTCATCATCGCCGACATCAAGGACCCGGGAGCGGTATAATGTCCCGGTTGACTGAATATCAGCGTCAAATGATACGTAGTACTGTCAGGGATATGCGCGCCGATGGTGCGACCCGTGAGGAAATCCACGCTGCGATCATTGCTCTGCTGGAAGAGTTTGGAATTGAAATTCCTGATGGATATGGCGATTACAGGGGATTTGAGGAACCTCAAAAGGAACAGATTGTTCTGAAAATTAAAAACCGACCGAACCCATTTAATCCGGATACTCACATTTCCTATACATTGACGAACTCCGCTAATGTGAAATTGACTGTTTATAATATTCAGGGACAGTTGGTCCGATCGCTGGTAAACGAATATCAGCCCGCCGGAGATTATGCAATATACTGGGATGGATGTAATCAGAATGGTGAACGGGTGGTTTCAGGAATGTATATCTACCAGATCACCGCCGGCAGTGAATCCATCAGTCAGCAAATGATCATGATGAAATAGATTGTTGAACTGTTTCAACAAGGGGGTGAATGACCGGGCGTTGTTCATCCCTTTTTATTTATCGGGAGCATAAAACCAGTTTTAACAATATTCAGAACTCCTGACCTGATGTTGAAAAATCAATGATTTACTTCAATGAATTCGTAAAATAAAATGTCATAATTTGTGATAAACATGGAGTTCTGATTTCAAATATCAAAGTGCAAATTGTATTAAAGGAAGTGAGAGAATCAAGGTTTTGGATTCAATTAATTAAAAGAGCAAGTTTGATT
>JAGLWX010000457.1 GCA_023133185.1 Fidelibacterota bacterium | reverse complement strand
TGCCTTAGTGGCTATGAATAATTCAAATAAGATAGTCGAAATCTATCTGCACATCAAAGATTATTTTTTAACGAGAACCAGGTAATCCCAGGCATCCAATTTAAATGATTCTTTCTGAGTAAATGAATACTCTTTATTTGTTAGAGGATTTAAATAGTTTCCTGTGAGCAGAATGTTTTTGATCGTAAAAGACCGGGCTTCATCTGAAAAATTGAAAATGGCTACTATCTTATCATCGGCTTTTTGACGAGTAAAAGCAAAAACACAACGGTCTTTGGAGGTTTTAAGCCGGATAACTTCACCGCCGGAATTTCCGTTCCAGAGCGCTTTATTGGTCTGTTTTAAGTTTAACAGGGTAGTATAGATTTCACGGTTGCGATGACCGGTCCAGGGTATGAAATCCTTTTCAAAAAATGATAGTGCTTTATTCAGACCGGCTTCCTGACCGTTATAAATCAGGGGCATTCCTCTATGAAGACATGTAAATACGATAAACGCTTCCGTGCCGTCGCCAAGCCGTTCATAGGCGGTTCCGTTCCATGAATTTTCATCATGGTTGGTGACAAACAGCATCCGGTAATCGTCGGGGTCGTAAATGTTTATTTCTTTGCATACATATCGATCCAGATGCCGAACGTCTTTTTTCCCGGACGCAATTGCATTCATGATATATTTATATTGCCAGGCGTAGGTCATGTCGAAGGCTTTGACCTGAAGTTCCGGTTCGTGGGCTTCTGCCAGCATAAATACCGGTTTGATCTTATCAAGTGTGTCCCGCACAGTTTCCCAGAAATCCGTCGGAACCAGCGCAGCCACATCACAGCGATAACCATCAATATCGAATTCTTTTACCCAGTACACAAGTGCATCTATCATTGCTTTCCGCAGTTCGGGATTGTCATAATTCAGGTCAATGACGTCAGTCCAGTCCGCCACAGGAATAATATAATTTCCATCTGAATCTGTGTTATAAAAATCGGGATTGGTTTTGGTCCAGACATTATCCCAGGCAGAGTGATTTGCGACCCAGTCGATAATAATGTACATGCCCAGTTCATGAGTACGCTTGACTAATCGGCGAAAATCTTCCTTCGTGCCAAACTCGGGATTGACTTCTTTATAATCTTTCACCGAATAATAACTACCCAGTGTGCCTTTGCGGTTTAGTTCGCCGATAGGGTGGATAGGCATCAGCCAGATAATTTTGACGCTCATCTTTTGAAGCTCCGGCAGATATTTTTCAAATTCAGCAAAAGTTCCTTCCGGTGAAAACTGCCGGATATTTACCTCGTATATGGAAGCATTCCTGCTCCATTCCGGGTGATTAATCGTTCGTTCAGATGCGTTAATTGTTGTCATTAATGTTAGTCCTAATATCAAATAAATTAAATGTTTCATCCAAATTCCCCAGCTAATCGTGGCACATATTGGCAGCTTTTTCACGGATTCCCGGAATGGCTTCTTCCATAATATCTTTAACATCACAATACCGGAATGTTCGTTCTTCGAAACTTCGTTTTTCCAGAGCTTTGAGAAATCGCTCATTGAATTCATTAAAATAGGAGCCGTAGATATGGTAACTATCGGCTTGATGAACATAGCGTCCAGGTTTAATCGTCTTGCCGGATAACTCGGAAATACGATCAGCGATTTTAACCTGTAGTTGGATCAATGCAAACATGTTCATAAATGCGGCTTTGTAGGCGTCATTGGAGCGGAAGCGGACATTCGTATTCAGAAACCATATATCATCATCACCCTTTAACAAGCGGCACCAGACACTTTGCAGACACGCCGGATCATAGCAGCTGTTGTCTTCCCATACTTTCCAGGTAATTGCCTGCGCTCGTCGTGTATATGGGACTTTAGCCAATTTTTCGGCAATGATCTCGACCTGATCAAAAGCCGTCTCAATGCCCGGCACATTATAGCTGAACAGGCGTTGATGATAGGTGTATTCCCAGCGCTTATCGTCGGGGTTATCGGCTGAACGGATACAGTGATCTTTGATCCCATCCAATACTTCCAGCACATATTCCTGAAGATTTTCGAGACCGCCGGGGAAATCGCGATGGATCATTGGCTCAGAGAGTGGTTCATGCACTACGATGGTCATCGAAGAATCCTTGCTGGGCGGATCTTCCGTTTTGTCGTATTCTGTCTTGATATCGCAGCCTTTCCGGTAAAGCTCATGCATGGATTTCTCCCAGGCTTCGGAGAGACTTTTCCCTTCGACAAATAGTACCGGGATGTGTCCTTTCATGTTGGCTCCTTTATATTTAAAAATCTGCTTATTGTTTATAAAAAACCGTAGTGAATATACGGGAATTATGTTGAAAATGGAATGGACGGTGAAAAGCCTTCCGAAGGTCGGAGTATGTGGTGATTTATTGTCAATTAGAAAAATCTCAAAAGTATAGCAAGAAATTCGAGACCTTCGGAAGGTTGAACGACCACCTAAAACCTTCGGAAGGTTATCCCAAGGTCGAATGTACTCAAAAGCCTTCAGAAGGTTTCAGTGAGGTTTTGACCCGGGAACAGGAATTTGTTTTTTCAACCTTCTGAAGGTTGTGTAATGAAAACACCTTGCCAAATTCATGGTATTGTGTTAAACTTTTCCGACTGAATTATGAAAGACAAACAGACTTTATATTTAATCGACGGCTCCGCAATTGCATATCGTTCTTACTTTGGGATGATCCGCAACCGTCTGACGAATTCCGCCGGTCAGCCGACGGGTGCGGTTTTTGCCTTCGTCAATTCGTTAATGAAAATTATCAACGACGAAAAACCGGATTATATCGGGA
>JAGLWX010000456.1 GCA_023133185.1 Fidelibacterota bacterium | reverse complement strand
CGCAATTCTGAATCGTCGGGTTCGCGGTACCGTAAAAACTGAAAGCATTTCCCTTTACCTGCTGAATCACACAGGAATCGACGGATACATGGGCGCTGGTTATGCTGATGCCTTTACTGTAATTAATTTCGCAATGTTTGAGGATGTTTACACTATCAATGGCATCATCATAGTAAGAAATATTGCCCCAGTTTCCGGCAGTGGGTGTGCTGGCATTGCCATCATTATTTGTATCTCCGCCAGAGGCGTCATCTTTTAGTGAAGTGAACACGACTTTCTCACTCACCGTTCCCACAGCGCTCAAGCCGCCGTGAACTAAAATACTGCCTGTTAGTTTGATGACCACTCCCGGATCCACAGTTAACACCACACCGGGACTAACGGTGAGACTGCCAATGATGTAGGCAATGTTACTGATCCCGGCAAGATCACGTTTTGACAAGGTGGCATCGGAAGAAAGCGTTCCCTCCAATAATCTAAGCCCCTGGCTTCCGTTCCCGTTGAAAGTGATATTGCTGAACTGGGGATTGGATTTGATCGACATGGCAATCGGGTCGTAATTGCAATTTTGGATTGTTACATTGTCAACTATGGGAGACGATGTTCCCTCGAACTTTAATCCGTAATAGTTGGCTTTCTCAATAATTGTGTTAATAATAGTTGGTGAAGCATTGATAAATTGTATATTTGCATCCGAACTATAATAATATCCGCCATACCGGAGTTCACAATAGTCTAATTTTGAATAGCTGTCATCGCTATTTTCATTAAATTGAACAGTCCCCCAATTCCCCGGTCCGGGAGAAGTTGCAGTGCCGTCACCGTTGGTATCCATGGGATTTCCGACATTATCATCTTTATACGAAGTAAAGATTATCTTTTTACTGGTTGTTCCCTCGGCTTTAAAACCTCCATTAACATATATACTGACGCTATTTTCCATTTTTATTACAACTCCCGGATCAATTGCCAGGTAAGTGTTATCTCCAATGGTCAGATTGCTTAATAGTACGTAGGTAATGTTTTCGTAACCGGCTACATTTTTCTTATGGATAGCGCCGTTTTGCTCTAAGGTTCCTCCGAAAAGCCCTAGGGCAACCAAACCTGTGTTTATAAAACTGTTTCCGGAAAAAGTTGGATTAGCAGAAACTTCAATAGCAAAAGGTGTATATCCTGCTTGCGTGTTTGTAATCGTATTATTTGTGATGACCGGCTCGGCGCCCTGATAACAGGCAATAGCGCGGGAACTGTTATTCATCTCGCAATTTAAAATGGTTGGGTTGGCATCCTTAACGGATACTACTGCGTAGCCGTAAGATGATCTTGCATAATTAAAGCGGCAATAGTTCAGAATCGAATTAGCGCTGCTGCCCGAGGCAAAGTTGATTCCCCCCATATTTCCAACAGACGGAGATGTCTGGCTTCCATCCCTGTTGGTATCGCCGGGATTACCGTAATTATCATCTTTGACGGAAGTGAAAGTTATCATGCTGTCTGCTGTAGCATCGGCAATCAGGGTCCCGTTTACGGTTATACTGTAACTGCTTACAGCTTTGATTACAATGCCTTTATTAATTGTCAAAGTCATATCCACTGGGACTGTAATATAGCTCAGCATCAGGTAAGTCATATTAGGAACATATGTCATGGATCGGATCGACAGGACGGCGTCGGCTGTTAAGGTTCCGCCCAACAATCCGATGGCGTCATACTCATTATCGGCAAAAGACAGGGTGTTATTTGCCATAGTGGGATTGGCTTCGAATGACATGGCAATGGGTGTTCTTTGACTTGAACCGATAGTGTTATTGGTAAGTATCGGATTTGAATCATACTGAAGATAAAGCCCATAGTAATTATATGAAATATCGCAACTGTCAATCGTCGGGCTGGCATTATACATTGAAATTCCACCAGTTGAACCGTAGCCGGCGTATCTTACCTTACATCGACGCATGACGCTGGCTGTATCCACACTTGTGTCTTTGAATTTTATTCCATACCAATTACCGGTTGCCGGAGCGGTTGCGGTGCCGTCATTATTGGTATCGCCACCCCAATTATCATCTTTTTCAGATGTGAAATAGATGTATTCACCAACATCGGCGTTGGCAATAAGCGTACCCTCAATATTCAGGGCATCATGATAATTAAACTTTAAAATATTGCCCGAACCGATCTCCAGTACTCCGTCAGCCGATACGGTGTAATTATCACGGAAATAATAGGGAATATCCACAGAGGGTAGAACCCAGTGATTGCTGTTGCTGGTATGATAAATATAGACAGCATCCCGCGTATTGCCGGTAAGATCCACCGATCCACTGGTCGTGATTGTCCCCGGCGCTCCGTAATAGATTGGCCAGCTGCAGCTTGTGATTGTCACTTCATCAAGATTTACAATGCCTTTGTAGTTAACACAAACTCCATAATTTGTAATTGAAGAAATCGTTGAACCGCTTATGCTCAGAATAGCGTCATCGCTGTTCATATAAACACCATGGTTGTCACAATTGCTGATAGTTATATTAGTGGCAGTTAAGCGGGAAGCGCCATACATTAAAATACCATAATCCCAGTTGCTGATGTCAACATTATTAAGAACTGCCTGGGTTGAAGATGCACCATCATGCAGATAGATTCCTGCGCCTGAACTGTTTCCGGTAATTTGTCCGTTGGACATATTAAGAGTTGCATTACGGCTCATTTCGATTCCATTTGAAGAAATATATAACAGGTCGGTTCCGGCAAGAGTTACCGAGCCGTTATTAATATTCATATTCTGAGCATACTGATAATTACAGTCAGTGAGAGTTGCCGAAGCAGCATAAGTGGAACTGCCAAATAAAATACCATTCCAGGCGCCGGCAGCGGGTGTTGTTCGTGATGTAGTGAAGGTTGCTTCAGTCGCGACCAGATTTCCGTAAATAGTCAAGTATCTGCCGTCATTAAATTTTACGATTACTCCAGCCTCGATAGTAAGTGTACAGGTGTCGGGAATTGTTATACTACTGATAACGGTGTAGGGACTTCCCGCAAATGTCAGCGTGGAATCATTTTCGAATGTGCCCCCGATATCTGTCTGAGCAAACAGGGTCATAATGGGGAAAAGACATAAAATGAAAAATTTGACCGTTTTCATAGCTGACCACCTTTCCTGATGATGTATAATTTTTGATTCATGAGACTTGAGATTTCCTCCGTTTCCGGAAAACACTATTATATGTAAAAAAATTAAATCATTTTAATGACTTATTTTGTGACAACACACACAAATGATAACCCCAAATATAAGTTTTAGTTTTACCATAGAATTCAAAATCACATCTCTCTCGACGAAAAATTATTATGGCAGAGGTTCAACAATCCGGATAGCCCTTGTTTATCAGGCACTTACGGCGACAGGTCACCAAAAAGTGACCGAACAAATGAAAAAGCCCGATTGTTGAGGTTAGGTTTTAATCCCTGAATCCGAAATAGGATTATAAAAACACCTCGCCTGCTTTTCCAAATTATTCTTGAGTTGCACTTAACAGTTGAATTCACGGGTCATCAAATGCTCGTTTGGAATATTGAACCTATTTCCTAACTTATTAACAATCAAAATGGAAATATCAATTGTTGTAATAAACCTGAAAATTTGAGAAAAAAGCAAAAAGAAAGGATATAAACAGATGAAAAGTCTATTTCCATTCGAACCGATGCTTATCTTTGGTTTTTTATCTATTATGCTTTTAATTGGTATCTTTCTCAGGACAAAAACAAAGTTTTTTCAAAATTTTCTGATCCCAAGTTGCCTGTTGGGAGGAATACTTGGTCTGATATTTATAAGTACGGGTATCGTTAAAGTTGAAGCTTCAAAGCTGGAAACATTTGCATATCATTTTTTCAACATCTCGTTCATATCGGTAGGTTTATCGAAAAGCAATGAAAATGAGAAGAAAATCCGTGGAAAAGATTACATCAGAGGTTCGGCATGGATGGCGATTACACAGAGTATTTCATTTTCCCTTCAGGCAGTTATCGGAGGCTTGGTAGTTATACTATTGGGAGTTTTTGGGTATAAACTTTTTCCGACTTTCGGTTTTCTCGTTCCGCTTGGATTTGAAGAGGGACCCGGTCAGGCGTTATCCATTGGCAAAGCTTGGGAGGGATTTGGTTTTGAACATGCGGCAACAATTGGTTTATCCTTTGCCGCTATCGGTTTCCTGTTTTCATTTTTCGTTGGCGTTCCGATTGCCAACTGGGGCATAAGAAAAGGGCATTGTGCACATACCCCTTCAGCACTTCCTAAACATTTTTTGAAAGGAATAATCCCGAAAGATCACGAAAAGGAATCAGCCGGCAAATTGACAATGCACTCGGGCAATATCGAAACACTGGCATTTCATGCGGCGCTAATCGGATTCGTTTATATTTTAACTTATGCCTTTACTTTAGCATTAGGAAAAATTCTTCCACCCGATATAGGCAAAATGCTTTGGGGATTCTTCTTCTTCATCGGAATGGTTATAGCATTTTTGTTAAGAATGATTATGAGAAGACTTGGAATAGAACATTTGATCGATTCCGGACTGCAAAGAAGAATAACCGGCTGGTCTGTAGATTTTTTAATAGTATCTACTATTATGGCAATCCAAATAGTAGTCCTGTGGAAATACATAATTCCGGTTTCCATCATGGCGCTATTAAGTGGTCTTATGACGACTTTTGTTGTGGTTTTTTTAGGGCGAAGACTCTGGTCCTACAACATTGAAAGAACCGTCGCTATTTACGGAACGGTAACAGGCACCGTATCAAGTGGACTATTATTACTCAGAATTGTGGATCCTGAGTTCAAGACACCAATAGCAATAGAAATTGGACTGATGAACCTGTTTATGGTACCTATTATTCTTGGTTATTTAACACTTATCAATGCACCGATATTGTGGAACTGGAGTGTTTTATTAACCGTTGGGGTATTTTTAGCGACCCTTGTCATATCACTTTTACTCATGCGGTTTTTAAAATTGACGGAAGCGCCAAAATTCTAAAGGGAGCAAAAATTTTATAAACGCAGAGACGCCTGCCTGTGCGTAGCACGGCAGATAGGTGGACAGCTTTCATATCAAATATCAAAGTGCAAATTGCAAATTAAGGAGGTGTGCTGTGAATTCTGAAGAATTATCTGATAGATTTTTAGATTATGCCGCATCGATTATTACTTTGGTAAAAAACCTTGGAAATAGTTATCAAGGCAAACATATAAGTAAACAGTTATTGCGCTCCGCAACTTCTTGTGGGGCAAACTACGAGGAAGCCAGGGGCGCTGAAAGTAAGGCGGATTTTAGTCATAAACTTCAGATTTCGTTAAAGGAACTGAGAGAATCAAGGTTTTGGATTCGATTAATTAAAAGAGCAAGTTTGATTCCGAAAGGTGAAATTTCACCAATTCTTAGTGAAACCAATGAACTTATGAAAATAATTGCAAAATCGGTTGATACATCGAAGATGAAAAAATAATTTGAAATTTAGTATTTGATATTTGCATTTTGAAATAACAGCCATCCCGAGGCATAGGGACAAATAATAATGTACCATAGGCATCTCTATGAGAAAAGTACATTCCTATCAATGGAAGCAAGTAAAAGTTTGTGGG